>CAZHVH010000203.1:0-6490 GCA_964535855.1 uncultured bacterium | reverse complement strand
AGAACCGGGAGGTGCTAGATGATATGGATGATAATCTCGGCTCTCCTCCTGACAGCCGGTGAGCCGGCGTTGCTGACCAACGGGGAGATCTCCCTAGGGTTCGATCCCACCACCGGCGCCCTTATCGAGGTTCGCGATCTTAAAGCTAACATCAAGGTCGCAGGGGGAACGGGACCTCCCGTCAACGTAAAGGTCAACGGGGAGTGGGTCTTCCCCGATCCGAAGGGGAAACTCAGGCTCTCGGATCTTCGGAGGGAGGATACGGACGAGGGGAAGAAGCTTACCCTCCGCCTCTTGAGAGGTAACTGGGAAGTCGAGACGGTCTATGTTATCCCACATGAAGGGGCTTGGGCGAGGCGGAGGGCGACCTTAAGGTTCGTCGGGGGAGGGGAGGCGAAGGTCAACTCGATCAGGTTCTCACTCTTCGGCGCGGCGATCGAACCCCTTGCGGATTGTCTCTACACCTTACCGCCTCTGTGGCCTCCGAGGAAGTTCAAGTTCGGTGAGCTTTCTCCGGGACGGACCCGCTCGGCTGGCATCTGGGCGGGGACGCCGGCGGCAGTTGTTTACAACGAAACGAAAAGAATCGGGCTCCTCGTCGGTTTCTACACCGAAACGGAACCGTTCCTGGTCGCCGCCGAGGAGGAAGAGGGGTTCCTGAACGTTCACCACACCCTTCCCGCTTTCTGTAAGCTCGGGAGAGGCGGGGAGATGGAGATCGGGGACCAGTTCATCCTGCTGAAGAGCGGGAGTTTGAAGGAGGTGTTGGAAGGCGCACGGGAGGTCTACGAGCTTTCGGGGTTTAAGACCGTCGAGAGACCGGGTTGGGCGTGGGGAACCTCGATCTACTCGCTCTTCGCCCAGGGGAGCATAGATTCCGGACTTAAGGACCTCGGAGGTTTTCGCAACTTCGCCCGCTTGCTTCTGCCCACCCTGGATCGCATGGGGGTGGGGGTCGTCTGGTTCAACCCCTGCTGGCCGGGAGGGTATGCCCCGAGGGATTATTACGCTTTAGACCCACACGCCGGGACGAAGGAGGAGCTCAGGCTCCTCTGCGATGAGGCGCATAAACGGGGGATACGCATCTTCCTCGACCTCATCCCGCACGGTCCCCCGGAGAACTCGCCCGCCGGAAGGGAGATCCTGGAGAAACACCCCGACTGGGTTTCAAGAAAGGAGGACGGCTCCATCCTCTACTGGTGGGGGTGTCTCTCGTGCGACTACGCCCATCCCGGCTGGCAGCGTTACATGGCGGACGTTGCGACCTACTGGATGAGGGAGTGCGGTGTGGATGGGTATAGGGTCGATTGCGCCGGAGGTGGACCGGCGAACTGGAGTCCGCAGAGGGGTTTGAGACCGTCGCAGTCGGGGATGTTCGGGGCGCTGCGGATGCTTAAGCTGGTGAGAGGGGAGATGAAAAAGATCGACCCCGAAAGCGCCATACTCGGTGAGGTCGGCTCGCCCCTTTTCCTCTCGGTCTGCGACTTCGTCTACGACTGGCCCTTCTCCTTCACGGTGCTGCGTTCCTTCACCGAGATGCCGAGGCGAAGATGGGTGAGGGAGACGCTCAGGTGGTTGGAGGTTCAACGGTTGACGTTTCCCCAGGGCGCGACCTTCGGGATGATGCGGATGCTCGAAAACCACGACAGATATAAGTCCGTCCGCTACTACGGCGTCGGGCCCATGAAAGCCCTGTTTTCCCTCTGCGCCTTCGTTCAGGGGGTGCCCTTCCTCTTCCACGAACAGGAGGTGGGGTTCGAGCGGTTTTTAGGGCGGGTTTTAAACGTCAGGCGTGAGATCCCCGAGCTGGCCCGGGGCGATGCTTTTTATCTCGCTGCAAGATCGACCACCCCCGAGGTCATGTCCTTCGTGCGCAAGCTGGATGAAGGCTTTACGGTAGTCGCCATAAACTTCGCATCCGAACGGAAGGGGACGGAGATCACCGTGCCGCTTCGGGAGATCGGCGCGAAGGCGGGAAGGTATAAGCTGCTTGAGGCGTTCGAAGGGCAGATACTGGGCGAGGTGGAGGCGAAGGAGGCGCTCGAGATATCGCTCGACATCCCGCCTTTCGAGCCGAGGTTGGTCGTCGCAAGACCCGAAGGGATGCCCTTTCCCGCCATAGCCCCCAAGCGAAGGTCGAGGGGAGCTCCAAAAAGGATCTCCTCCGCCCCGGAGGTGGAGGAGCTGGGCGATGGGAGGGTTATAATCAGAAACGGACATTACAAGCTACTCCTCAGAAACGGGCTTATCGAAAGGCTCTTCCCCAAGGGTTCGAACGTGGCGCTCATCGAGGGGATGGAGCTGACGGAGGGCGATCGGAAGATATGGCTCGGGAGGAGGCTGAAGCTGTCGGAATCGGCCGACGTGCGCATCAAGCGGAGGGAGCTCGACGGAGCCGTGGAAGTAGTCTTCGAGGGGCGATGCCCGAGGTTTCCCGACGGAAGAGGAATGAGGTGGAAAGCCGTTTACACCTGCGACCGCTCCCCTGAGGTGAAGCTTGAGCTTCAGCTCACCCCGGAGTTCTCCACCCCTCCGGTTTTAACGTCGTTGCTCCTCGAGATACGTTCGGGGATGGTCGAGGAATGGGATGTGGAGACGGTCGAGGGGAGGATCGAAGGGCTTTTCAGCCCACGTTACGCCCTGAACCGTGAGTTTCAAGGTCGCAGATACTGGCATCCAAGCGGGAGGCTATGGGAACACAGGCTCCACCCGCTCAACCCCGAGCTCCCGGCGATCCACCTCATCAAAGGCGAGGGGACGCTCACCCTGGCTTTCAAGAGATATCCTGAAAACAACGTGTTCGTGAGGGAGTTCAACTCCGATGGTGAGAAGGGGTTCACCCTTTTCGCCGCCCTCCTTCCCGAGGGGGAGCCCGTGAGGTTCGGTCAGGGTAGACCTTTCGGCGTATCGCTTTCGTTCTCCGTTGATAAACCACTCCCCTTCATCGAGAGGAGGGTCTGGCGGTGCGGGCCCGTTTCGGTCGAGTTCGACGGACCGAACTGGAAGTTTGAGAACGGCGATCTCAGGCTCGTCATCGGGAGGAGCCGGGGAGGGAATCTGAAGTCTTTGGTCCATAAGGGGACGGGTCGAGCCTTGGCGATAACCTCGAACATCTACACCGATTACGGGATCTACGGGTCGGTGAGGGATTCGCTGGGGAGGGAGGTGCGGGTCAGCGCCGATAGCTTCCATGATTTCGAGCCGGATGTGATCCTGAGGTCGAGGGGAGGGGTTGAGCTGAGTTTCCGGAGCTACCTCCGGCTCTCCTTCTGGGGTTGGGTGAACGTCGCAAGACCTCTACTGGGCTACAAGTTGACATATGTGTTTGACCGTTCCCCGGGCGTTGAGGTGAGGTGTGGGGTGAAACCCTCGATCTGGAGGAGCGACGTCAGGGCTTTCCTCGCTTACATCGTGCGTATCCCTGATGCCCGGAGGTGGTGTGCGGAGACGGAGGGAGGGGTGAAAGAAGGGGTGTTTGGAGAACAGGTCGGCAGGCTCTGGCAGTCGAAGGAGGTTCCCCTCAGAGAGGGAGGTTCCATCGAGATCGAGGTCGAGGGCGGGCTCATTCTGAGGTTCGCCGAAATACGATGGCGAGGGCGAAAACCTCAGAATATCTTCGTCCATCAGGACAGATCCGGCACGGCTACGGTCTTCTTCGCTTTCCTGGACGGTCTCCCCGTGGAGGTCCGTCCCAAATGGGATCTCATAGGTTACAGGTTGGAAGTCATCGAGCGTCATTTTGAGCGATCGGGAGGGGAGGGAAGATGATCCTGATGCTGACGTTAGCGCTCTTCGCCCTTCAACTAACCGAGGTTCCCGAAGGGTGGAGGGTTGAAAACGACCATTATGCGGCGCTGATCTCAAGGGTAAACGGGATGATCTCAAAGCTCCTCTTCAAAGGGACGGGCGAAGCTCTGATCGAGAACATGAACGCATACACCGATTACGGTATCTACGAGAGGAGGCGTTACGTGGGCTCGAGGGGTTCCGATCCGGAGGTCTTTGTCAGTCAGGAAGGGAGGGGTGTTAAGATCCTCTCAAAAGGTCGTCTCAAGCCCTCGCTGCCTGAGAGGAGCATCGCTTACAGGACGGAGTTTATCTTCGATGAATCGCCGGAGGTTCGGGTCTCCTGTGAGCTCGTTCCGAACTTCGGCGTCGAGGATGTGAGGGCGTTTCTATCGCTCTGCTGGGCGATCCCTTCGCTTTCCGAATGGCTCATAAGTTCCGCCGACGGCTGGCTCTGTCAGGAGAGAGGCGATGGGCGTGTGAGGGATTTTTCGGGGTTTCTCGATTTCAGGAGACCGGTCGTCCTGTTCATGACTCAAAAAGGAGCACATCTCTTGATTGATGGGATCAACTGGGAAACGCCCACGCCGCCGCAGAGAGTAGTGATCCACGGGAGGGGTTTCTTCCTCTGTTTCATGGACGGCGTCTCCTCTCCGTTGATAAAAGGCGGGAAGTATAGCGTCAGGTTCTCACTCAAGGTGGGGAAGGGAATCCCACATCTCTCAAGCGTCTCCGCCCTACGTATCAGCTCTTCCTGCTCGGCAAGCGAGAGGGGGATCGCCAGGGTGGTAATCCCCCCATCCACAGGGCAAACACGCCGATCCCGATATGGACGCCGAGGAATCGCTCAGCGGGTAGAGGAGGAACATAGGATCAGCTAAGGCCTTGGCTCGAACCGAGCACGGTAAATCCTATCACCCTTCTCATAAAGAATCCATAGAACGCCGTCTATCAGGATAGGCTGGGATGGGGTGTCGATCTTTCCGGCGGAGAAGGTGAGAACAGGTCCCCTCCGCCAAGAGATCAGATCGGCTGAGAGGTAGATGTGTTTCGGAGGCAGCTTTTGGGCTAAAGCCATATACTCGCCGTTTATCAACCACGGGCAGATAGCGAAGGAATAGATATCGTCAAGCCCCCTGAGGGGTTTATCTCGCCGATTCCAGTGGAGGAGATCCCTTGATATGGCCAGCCCCAGCTTCTGATCCGTGTAAAACCCTTTCATCCCTCGGTAGATCATATAGAACACCCCATCCCTTTCGATCAGGGAGGGAGAGGTGGTCAAAATGGGGTCCCACTTCCCCTGTCGGCCGGGTAGAACCGGGTTGCCGGGGTATTTCTCCCAATGGCGGAGATCGTTTGATCTTGCCACCCCTATGGCCGCCCCTTTTCCGTCCTTCCCGGTGTAAAGCAGGAAATACGTCTCCTTGTTTCTGGCGACGACAGGGATCTTAGCGGCCAGGCTATCCCAGGCGCCTGGAGGGCCGACTTTTAACACGGGGTTCCCCTCATATTTTCTCCAGCGCAACAGGTCGGTGGATACGGCGATGCCAACTTGCTCCTGACGTCGTTCGTTCTCCCCTTCGTAGAAACAGTAGAACACTCCGTCCTCGATATAGATGAATGGGTTATCCACCGCAACGTGATCCCACGCCCCCTCAGGGCCTCGGTCTATTACAGGCTTGCCCTCAGGGTCCTCCACCCAGACGCCCTCAAGGGGTAACTCGATATTCCCAGCGAAAGCGAACACAATAGCAAGCATTAAGCCCAGGCTGAGCATTTTCACCCTCCATTTAAGCAAATTGGGGCATCCGACCCTTCGCCCCTGCCTGGCCCCGGCATCGTTTCGCAGGCCGAAAGGTCAGGAGCGATCTTACCCATGATGATCGTCTTACAGGGCGCAAAGTTACCCAGATCAAATTCCACCCTTTATCCTAGCCCATGTGAGTGGCATTTTGCCGCCGGGGTTGACCTGCGCTTCTGGGATGCCCGGGCCTGTGACGGTTATCTCCTCAAAGAAACTCTCCGCATTCGTCGAGAAAAGTCCGACCTTCCCCTCCTTCCAGATCTCGGGGTCTTCCGTTTCTATCAGCTCCTTTCCGTTAATCAAGCACTTTATGACGTTCCCCTCAACGATCACCACGAACTCATAAACCTCACCGGGTTTCGGGGTGAAAGGGGCGTCTTTCTTCCATGCCACATCCGGGTATTTACCGGACGGGGATTTAAACAGCCTAGCTATATTTCTTCCGTCGTAGACGGCTGCGAAGGAGTAGAACCCGCCCTTGCCCTCCTCCACGCCCTGGTGTAGGAACACGACTCCGACCCATCCGTTGTTCTGCGTCCCTTTCACCAGGCCGCCTTTCGCCACCAGGTGGAATTTCTCGTTTCGAACGTTGATCTCATCGAGAACCGCCCTCTGCCAGAGGTCGCCGCCTTGAACCTGGAGATATCTCCCATCCTTCACAACCCACTCGCCCACAACCCGTGCCCATCCATCGTCCTTGTTGTCCTCGAAATCGTCCGTGAAGGCGTTCGTCTGTGTGCAGAAGACCGAACACAGCCACCATAACATAAGTAAAGCTGAAATGCTTGAGATCTTCCTCATCTCATTCACCTCCTACCATGGATATATGCTCTTAGGTTAAAGCGAATAGGGTTGATGATCACATTATCCGCCAGGTTTTGAACTGATAAGTTCCCTACA
>CAZHVH010000202.1:0-6494 GCA_964535855.1 uncultured bacterium | reverse complement strand
GATGTAAGCCGCTTCGATGAAGGAGGAAGCCCATCTCCTTTAGAGGTGGGAGGAGATCACAGGTGATATAAGATGACACCGAGGGAAAGGGTTTTAGCTGCGATCAACCATAGGGAGCCCGATCGCGTTCCCATAGATCTGGGTTCCACCATAGTCACCGGCATCATGGCCGTGCCTTACAGACAGCTTAAGATGAGATGGGGGTTAGACGGACTGGTGAAGGTTCACGATTGGAAACAGCAGCTCGCCCTTGTCGAGGAGCCCGTGCTGCAGAAGATCGGCGTGGACGTTAGGCCCACCCTGCCCGAGGCCAGGAAATGGGATATGATCACATCGTGGAAAGAAGGAAAGCTCACAGATGGCTCACCCTGTCTGATCCCCGATTGGTTCAATCCCGAAACTTTGCCGGACGGGTCGAAGGTCGTCAGGGATGAGACGGGACGTGTGGTATCCCGAATGCCTCCCGGCGGCTTCTACTTCGATGATGTATATCATCCCCTCCAAAATGCAGGGGGCATTGAGGATATAGAGAAGTATGACTGGCAATATGAGCTACCTGGTGAGCTTCTCTCCGCTCTGAAGGATAACGTGGATAAACTTCAAAACAGCGGCTATGCGATAGTGGAGGCGGGGTTTTTCGGGAGCGTTTATGAAGCAGCTCAGGGATTGCGCGGATGGGATACCTTCATGATGGATCTCGCCGCCGATAAAAGGTTCGCCGGATACCTGATGGATAAGCTCGTCGAGATGCATATCGAGAGGTTCAGGCAGTATATCGAAGCGGTGGGCGATCGGGTGGACGTGATCGTCGTGGGAGATGATCTGGGCATGGAGACAGGCCCTCAGATATCGCCCCAGCTTTACAGGGAGATGGTCAAACCGAGGCAGGCGAAGCTCTACAGATACATAAAGGATCACTCCAACGCAAAGCTGTTCCTCCACTCGTGCGGTTCAGTCTATGAGCTTATCCCCGATTTCATCGAGATCGGTGTGGACATACTCAACCCCGTTCAGGTTGCCGCTAAGGACATGGATAGTG
Source organism: uncultured bacterium (assembly GCA_964535855.1). GTDB lineage: Bacteria > Poribacteria > WGA-4E > B28-G17 > B28-G17 > JAGGXZ01. The sequence goes on along the minus strand of CAZHVH010000202.1, from coordinate 5,455 downwards.
CCAGACTTAAAAGGGAGTTCGGGAGAGATCTGGTCTTCTGGGGCGGCGGATGCGATACACAGCATGTCCTCCCCTTTGGCACTCCCGATCAGGTCAGGGAGGAGGTCAAAAGGAGGATAGAGGATTTCGCTCCCGGCGGAGGATATGTCTTCAACCAGGTACATAACATCCAGATAGGAGTTCCACCTGAAAACATCGAGGCCATGTTCGAGGCGGCGATCGAGTTCGGCTCTTGATCCTAAACGTGTGGAAAGGCTAAAATAAAACCGCCCATATTATCGCTGAGTGTGGCGAAAGTCTCAAGGTAACGTTTGCCTCTCGGTCATCCGCTGCTCAATGGTCACTTGTCGTCATTAGGTCATTCGGCTTCGCCGTCATTAAAAAATGATCACAAATGACCATCAATGACAACAAATGACCTGCAGAAGGTGGACGGCAGACAATTGGCCATAGATAGATGCCACACTCAAGGGAAATTAAGAACGACCCAAATAACAGAACGGAGGTTGACGGATGGAGGAGAAGATCGAGGAAAAGGATGAGATGGAGGAGATCGCCGAGGAAGAAGTAATGGAGGAAGAAGAGATTGAAGCTGAGGTGATTGAGGAGGAAGAGGCAAAGGAGATAGAGGAGGTCGAGGAGGAGGAAGAGGAGATCCGAGGCGGTCTTTACTCCGCCGATAGATATTACTATGACGAAAAGGATTATCATAAAGCCGCCGAGGCCTATTCGAGGTTGGCCGAGGAGCTGGACGATCCTGATCTGAAACTCAGAGCGCGGTATATGTATGCCGAATCGTTGGTCAAACTCAAGAGGGTAGATGAGGCGATTGAGGCCTTCGAAGAGCTTGCAAACTCCGGCAGGGACGGTTATCTCGTTGAAAGCGCGAGAAGAAGGGCTCAAGCACTTAAAGGATGAGGGGGAAACCGAGATGGAGATCATAGACCTCAGAAGCGATACGGTCACAAAACCGACACCGAGGATGCGACGGGCGATGGCCGAAGCCGAGGTGGGTGATGATTGCTATGGCGAGGACCCGACCGTCAACGAGCTGGAAAGATTAGCCGCCGAGAAGATGGGTAAGGAGGCGGCGATGTACGTCCCGAGCGGAACCATGGGCAACACCTCCGCTATCATGACCCACACGCAAGGGGGCGATTTCATCATACTCGACGGAGAATCCCACATCTACTATTACGAATGGGGAAACATGGCAGCTCTGGCGGGGGTGATGCCGATACCCCTGGACTCGCCGGATGGATGCCCTGAACCGGAACAGATCGAGGAATATCTGGCGAGATCGCCCAGCCGGTTCCCCAAGGTGAGCCTGATATGCCTTGAAAACACCCATAACCGAAGAGGTGGATTGGCCATTCCGGTTGGAAGGTTAAGGGCTGTGAAGGAGATAGCGTCGAAATATGGCGTCAAAGTCCATCTGGATGGCGCACGGATATTCAACGCCGCCCTTGCCCTGGGAGTGGACGTCAAAGAAATAGCTGCCTGTGCCGACTCGGTTATGTTCTGCCTCTCAAAGGGGCTGGGCGCCCCTGTGGGATCGGTGCTGACGGGCGATGCCGAGTTCATCTCCCGCGCCAGAAGGGCTAGAAAGAGGCTCGGAGGAGCTATGCGACAGGCGGGAGTTATCGCCGCTGCCGGGATCGTCGCACTGACTGAGATGGTCGACCGCCTGGTCGAGGACCATGAAAACGCAAAATTGCTGGCGCAAAAGCTATCACACCTGCCGAAGATCAGGATAAATCCCGAAAAGGTTCAGACCAACATGGTAATGGTGAACTTGAGCGAATTAGGCATCAGCGCCGAGGAGTTCGCCAGGAGGGCTCAGGAGGAAGGTGTGAAGGTCTCCTGCTATGGCCCCACCACCGTCAGACTCGTCACCCATAAGGACGTTACGAGAGATCAGGTTCTCAAAGCCGCCGATATAATAGCGAAGATCGTCTCTGGGATCTAATCCTGGGGGAAACCTATGAATGCCGATCAGAAAAGAGGGGTATGGCGAAGCTATACCGCCCTCGACGGGTTGGTTCATGACATAGTGTGGGTCATCTACTCGGACCCGGAAGGATTTCTCTGGTTCGGCACGGAAGGCGGAGGCGCATCCAGGTTTGACGGCAAGGAGTTCGTCAACTTCACGGTCAAAGATGGCTTGCTCAACAGGAACATCAAAGCTATCTGTCGAGACCCGAACGGCATAATGTGGTTTGGAACCTGGGAAGGAGGGGTCTTCCGATACGACGGCAGGGAGTTCGTCAATTTCACGACCGAGGACGGGCTGGCAAGCGACATCGTCTGGGCCATACATGCCGATCCCGACGGCACGCTGTGGTTCGGAACCGATAGGGGCGTCTCACGATACGACGGAAGGGAATTCGTCAATTTCACGATCGAGGATGGTCTGATAGGTGAGAAGGTCAGGGCTATCCACCGCGATCCGAACGGTTTCCTCTGGTTCGGGACTGATAAAGGCGTTACGAGATATGACGGCAGGGAGTTCGTCAGCTTCACGACCGAGGACGGCCTTGTCTACCCCAGCGTGATAGCCATCCATAGCGATCCCGACGGCACGCTGTGGTTCGCAACGGGCGAGATCCCCAAAATGAAGGGAGGGGGTGTCTCGAGATTCGATGGGAAGAGGTTCGTTAACTTCACCATGAAGGACGGCCTCCCAAGCGATAACGTCAGAGCTATCTACAGGGATTCCAGGGGTTTCCTCTGGTTCGGAACCGATAGGGGCGTCTCACGATACGATGGGAAGAGATTCGTCAACTTCACCAGGGAGGATGGGCTGATATCCGAGCACGTGAACTCCATCCAGAGCGACCCCAGCGGGGCGTTGTGGTTCGGGACAGGGTATATGATCCGACAGGAATGGGGCGGCGTCTCAAGATACGACGAGGTCTCCTTTACCAGGTTCACAACACGGGACGGATTGCTGAGCGAGAGCATTATAGCCATATATCAAGACCACGACGGAACGCTCTGGCTCGGCACATCTGATGGGATCTCACGATATGACGGCAGGGAGTTTGTCAACTTCACATCCGCCGACGGGCTCTCCGAGGGAAGGGTGCTCGCCATACATCGAAGCTCCGACGGCATGCTCTGGATCGGGACATGGTGGGGAGGAGCCTCCCGATATGACGGGGAAAAGTTCGTGAGGTTCACCGCCGAGGATGGGCTGACCGATAACAGGGTGGTATCCATCTGCGAAGATCTCGATGGCAACCTCTGGCTCGGGACGTGGAGAGGAGGGATATTCCGGTACGACGGCGAGGGATTCACCAATCTCACCACGAGGGACGGGCTGATAAACGATCAGGTGATCTGCATACATCGCGATTCGGACGGCGTTCTGTGGCTCGGAACCTGCAACGGCATCTCGATATATGACGGGGAGAGATTCATTGATTTCCCGCTCGAGAACGGGTTGAGGGGCAGGATTGTCTTCGAGATCCATCAGGACCCCGACGGCGTCCTATGGTTCGGGACATGGGGGGACGGGCTCTTTCGATATGACGGGAAGGAACTGCTCAATTTCACGACCGATGATGGGCTTCCAAGTGACAGGGTGATCTCCATCTGTAAGGACGACGACGGGCTTCTATGGCTGGGAACGGCCGGCGGTGGAGCATGTTTGTATGACGGAGTGGCGTGGATGAGCCTGGACACCAGGGACGGGCTTCCCGGAAATACCGTCACGGTACATTGCGATATCACGGACGGATCGCTGTGGCTTGGGACGGATAAAGGACTCATACGATACCGGCGCAGCCGATCCCGTCCCAAAGCCAGGATCATCGCCGTGACCACAGATCGCCGTTATACCGATCTCAACTCACTTAGGCCCGCCACGGCGGGGACGCGGATCACCTTTGAATACTCCTCGATCGATCTTAAGACCCATCCCGATAAAAGGCTTTACCGCTACAGGTTGAAAGATTATGACGCGAATTGGAGTCAGCCGACGAGAGAGGAACGGGTGGATTATCCCGATCTGCCCGCCGGAAAATATACCTTCCAGGTTCAGGCGATAGACAGGGATCTGAACTACTCCGATCCGGCGGATATTCCTGTAGAGGTGTTGCCAGACCCTCGCGATGTTGAGCTTATCGCGTTACAGACGGAGATAAACCGGCTCAGGTGGGAGGTCGGCAGGAGATATAATTTCGAGAACATCGTCGGCCGGTCAGCCGCCATGAAGCGGGTCTACGCTTTGATGGAGAAGGCGATCGATTCGGGGCTGACAGTGCTCATAAGCGGTGAGACGGGCACCGGTAAGGAACTCGTGGCCAAGGCGATCCACTATAACAGCCCGCGCAAAAACGGTCCCCTTAAGGAGCTCAACTGCGGCGCTGTGCCCAAAGAACTGGTCGCCAGCATCCTGTTCGGGTATCGCAAGGGGGCGTTTACGGGGGCTGATAGGGATACGATGGGCTTGTTTGAGGCGGCCTCGGGCGGAACCATACTTCTCGATGAGATCGGCGAGATGCCACTCGATGCCCAGGTGCACCTGTTACGGGTGCTGCAGGAACGTAAAATCCAGCGGATCGGGGAGACCAACCTGAGGGATGTGGACGTGAGGGTGATAGCCATCACAAACAGGGATCTGGAGGAGGACGTTCGGTCGGGACGGTTCAGGGAGGATCTGTATTACCGCCTGAAGGTCTTCCCGATTCATATCCCTCCCCTGCGAGAGCGGGTGGACGATATACCTCTTCTGGCCGAGCATTTCCTCCACAAGGCATGCCGTCAGTTGAACAAGAATCTGGATGGATTTGCCGAGGGCGTGATGCAGATGCTTCAAAGCTACCCCTGGCCGGGAAACGTCAGGGAGCTGGAGAACGAGATCTACAGGGCCGTAGCGATGGCCGAGGATGGGATGAAACTTCAGATATATCACTTCTCCGGACAGATAATCCGGGGGGAATCGCTGATGCGGGAGGTTCTCTCACAATCGCTGACCTACGATGAGGCCTTGAACCTGTTTCGTCGCCGTCTCATCGAGGAGACCCTGCGCGAATGCGATGGCAACCGAACGGAGACCGCGAGAAGATTGGGCATGCATCGCCCAAATCTGATACGCCTGATGAAAAGACTGGGAATCGAGTGAGGCGTAGGGCGTTAGGCGCAAGGCGCTTTACTCAAACGCTTTATTTTTGAATGACGGCGAAGCCGAATGACCCGATGACTATAAATGACCATCCGATGTATCATCTTGATACATCTCCCCCTGTATCCTTTCGATACACCTCTTTCTATGGTGAATATAAAGCGTTACCTCGCCTTTCTAGGGTGATGGGATGTATCATGAGGATACACCCCTCATCCGAGATCCGTTTTGATCTCCAACCGTTACAGTTGAGCTCGGAGCTCTCCTCTACCTGGCATGAAATTTGAGTATCCCTGATGATATCAACTCCCATAGAGGGCGGATTCC
>CAZHVH010000201.1:0-6504 GCA_964535855.1 uncultured bacterium | reverse complement strand
CCTAGTTCCTCGTTCCTTCTTTGACACACTTTCGGTCAACTGCTGAGGGGCTCCTTCGCACACCTTCCCTTGATTTCCGCAACGCCATTAGCCTACACTAAAGGCCCGAGAAAATCAAGGGTTTACCCTGAGCTATAACCTCTCGACCTTTGGGCGTGAGAAGAACGGTTTCGTAGAATCCCCCTCCCTGGAGGGGAAGTTTGCGATTTCCAATGTGGCCTGATCGCCGCAGGTCATTCAGTATTTGCTCGATCCGTTTCTCCCCAACACCTTTTAATACCCCGAAATACGGGCAGGTTTGTGCCCGGCGGAGACGCTTATTTCCGTTTTCAGGCTTAAAGGAGGATCGCCTTATCTGATAATCATTGCCGGCCAAGATGTAGATCAACGTCTTTTCGCCGAACGGATATTTCAAGCTTTCATTCCATCCTACAGCTCTCAGGCCGATGTAATGCGGGTCGAGTGATGTTGAAATATCCTGTACCTCTTCCGAAGGAACGTCACACCATGGTACCGACATATCCGGATCGCAGAGATCACAACAGGGATGATGTCGAACTTCCAGGGCCTCGCCGAAATGCTTCAATATGAATCGCCTGCGGCAATCGCCAGCTCCTAAATATTCGGCATAACGGCGAATCCGTTTAAGCCTCGTTTCCATCGCTTTCCTCACGCGTTTAACCTCCGCTTCCTCCAGGGAGACGGGATCATCTCGCTTCAGGCGCTCCATGGCTTCCAGGATATATCCCCTATCCCAACGACGGTAGGCAGCCCATCCTCGAGATGACAGGTTTAAGAGGAAATTATCCAGAGCTATTGGATCTAGATTAAGCTGTGTTGCGACGGACTTCAGATCCAGATTTATCCCTACTTTATCGGAGAGAAATCCCCCCTCAACCAAGAGATTTAGAAATCTCTTTTCCTCAACGCCTAATCGTTCTTGAATCCACTCCGGGCTGCGTTGCAGCATCACATTTCCCGTGAGGGTGAAGTTATAAGAGCGTCTTATAAAACCCGCCTGTTCTAAAAGATGAAGCGCCACATTCAACTGGTTCTCACTGATCCCCGTCTCATCGCAAAGCTCCTGAGGTGAGACAAGGATGCGCCCGCTCGGTTCCATCCGGGATCTCAGGGCGCTCTTTAGGAGGGTCAATTCCTCGGATGATGGAAAAGCTTCATCAATGAAATAGCGTTGTGTTCTAAGATCCGATGGATGATAAAGCAGGACACAGTAAGCCGTTTGTCCGTCCCGTCCGGCGCGGCCTGCCTCTTGATAGTAAGATTCTATGTCTCCCGGCAGATCATAGTGGATGATATATCGAATGTCCGATTTATCAATTCCCATTCCGAAAGCCTTCGTGGCGACGACTATGGGGATGCGACCTTCTCGGAAGGACTCCTCTACATCCCAGCGCTGTCGTGCATCCATACGTCCATGGTAACAGGCCACGTCGAAGTGATGGAAGCTCAGGGTACGTGCAAGATCCTCAGCTCGACGCACCGTGGCCGTATAGACGATGGCACACTCGTCTCGCCTTTGGGCTGCCCTGAGAATCTTTAAAAGCACCCGCAGTTTATCGTTTTGGCTTCTAATACGCTCCGTTCCGCTTCTGGCGTTATAGACGATGAACTTCAACTCCGGACGATCGGCGGAACGCGTGACAAGCTGAAACGGACGATTTTCCCCGAGCTTTAGCCCCTCCTGAATGACCCTCTTGGTTTCAACGGTTGCCGTAGCGGTGAGGGCAGCTATCGGAGGTCGATCGGGCCCGAATAGGTTAACGATGTTAAGGAAATCAGGACGAAAGTGATGACCCCACATGTGAATGCAGTGGGCCTCATCCACCACAACCTGCAACACCTTAGCATCGGCTACAGCCCTTTGTAAGGCTACATCACGGATGCGCTCGGGAGCCACATAGACCAGTTTTAACTCGCCGTCTCGCATCCGACGATATATCTCCTCCCGTTCCGCTGCCGATTGGCCGCTTGAGACTATACAATCTACCATCGTTAATCCTTTCGCCTTCAACTTCTCAACCTGATCGCGCATCAGAGCGATGAGCGGGCTGAAAACCAAAGTAAGTCCTTCCCGCAGGAGAGCCGTGATTTGGAAGGTGAAGGATTTTCCCGATGCGGTGGGGAGGACCACTAAGACGTCCTTGCCTTCGAGTATAGCCTTAACCGCCTCTTCCTGCTCCGGGCTTTTGAAACCCTCAAACCCGAAGATCTCCTTTGTCGCCTGAAGGATGGTTTCGCGATAGGTTGGATACTGATCCTCGGAGAGTCGATCGGGAAGGCGGAAACGCTGTAAAATCCGTTCTATTTCGGATAAAATCTCCTCCCTGATGCAGGGGAATAGATCTAACCGACCTTCCCATGAAAAATCTTTCAGATGAGGGGATGCCATCATATGTTGCGCGATCTGTCTATAAAGCTCGGTACGTCGCTCCTCGGCCTCCCGAATCGCGTCATCTCTACGGCATCTCGGCAGGGAGCGAATGGCCACATCGTAAAACGACCCCGACCGAAGACGTTTATCCATCAGGAGCACCACGCCCCAGTCCTCCTTCTTCCGTATCAGCCGTCCAAACCCCTGTTTGAGATGCACAGCGGCTATAGGCAGGAGATAGTCGAACCACTCGCTTCCACCTTGAAAGCGAACCTCCTCGCTGCGAGCGGCGGAGATAGGATCGTCCGGCGTCGGGATCGGCAGCTTTTCGATTATCAGATATGAAAGCGAAGGGCCCGGCACATCCACCCCTTCCCAAAACGATCTCACACCCAATAGCACCGATTCCTCATATTTTTCGAACTCCTCTTTGAGCTGACGGCGCGACGCACCTTCACGCTGCCAGTAAATAGGCAGGTTTTTCAGGTTTTCCTCCAAAGCCTTTGCCACCTGCTCCATACGGCGACGCGATGTGTGCAGAACTAAACCTCGCCCCTCCGTGAACCGGAAAAGACAGGTAAGCTCTCGAGCCATCTCCTGGGTGAACCTATCTATCTCCCTGTAGTGAGCCGTGGACTTCAAATAGTTGGGCAGGGCAAATAACACCTGTCGTTCGTAGTCGAATGTCTGCTCCAAGGAGATGAGGTTTTCATCCGTCACCTCTTCCTTTAAACCGAGCCGGTCCAAGAAGAACTCAAACCCTTTCTCAGCAACGGTAAGCGTGGCTGATGTCAAGATGAGAGTCCGGCATCTCTCGTAGATCATATCGGATAAGATCTCACCGACGCGTACCGGCGCTTCCTTCACGCTCCATTCTAACCTTTCAGGCGGTGGAGATTCCTCTTTATCCCACAAGGGGGCGGTTAACTCGATCCACCGCACCCATTTAAGAGGATCAAAGCTTTCATTCAACAATTCTCTCAGCAGATGATGTATTCCATCCTCCGGATTAAAAAGCCGGTGGAGTATCACCCCTATCTCCTGGGATAAGGATTTCCGGGTTTCAGATGAGCTTGAGGTATTCATCAGGCCGCGCAGGTCAGACAGAGCTTGCCCCAGTCGATCCAGCTCAGAGATCAGATCTTGTAAAGTTTGCTTTGAAGGACGCCATGCGTTAGGGGACACACGTTCAGGCGGCGCTTTTAAACGGAGGGTGGCGCCATAGTGAGGGTCAAACGACTTACCCTCTTTACGTAGAAACTCACGCAGATGTCCCCCAAAATCCTCCGCCAACCGTCGTAGTGTTCCAACGCGATACATAGCCTCCCGGAGCGGTTTATCTGCTTCGGGTATCCTCTCACGTCGCACGATTAAAAGCAATCCGCGTCTATGATCTGGGGTAAGTAGACGATGTAGAATCCCCTTTAAGGCCGCCTTCGATACCTCTTTCGTCAGGGCCGATGTGGCGGCGTCCTCTAGGTTGTGAGCCTCATCCAGCACCACGTCCTGGCCTGAATCCCAGCTTATGTTGAGGAGCAACGCATGGTTCATGACGACCAGATCGGCGGACTCGGCCTTTCTTCGAGCATTGAAATAGAAACAGCGATTATAATAACGGCAATTCTCCTTCATACAGCTCTCCCGCTCAGAACAGACGATCTCTTTAAGCCGGTTTATCGCAGGGAATCGTTTCGCCCACCAATAGCTGATTTTCTCCAAGTCTCCCTCGGGATCTCTATCGGCCAGCCTCAGAAGGTATATCAGGGAGAGCTTCTCCTCGAAGGGAACGAAATCCGCTTCCGGGCTGTGGAAGGCCTCCTGAACGACTCTCCAGAGACGGGCTAAACAGAGATAATTTGTCTGTCCTTTGAGCACCGTAAAATTGAAGGTAAAAGGAACGGCGGGGCGGACTCGATTTTCCAGATCGTTCCGAAGTTGCTCCTGAAGGTTTTTGGTTGCGGTTGAGATAAAGACCGTTTTGCCGGTGGACCTCGACCAGAGCAGAGCGGGTAGAAGATATGCCAGCGTTTTCCCTGTTCCCGTAGGGGCCTCGATAAGCGCCTTGTCTCCATCGGCGAGCAGCCTTGTGACATGGTCCATCATCTTTTCCTGAACGGGACGTTCCTCCCAATCGTAGGTCTCCAGCAGACGACGATAAAGCCCCCTGATGCTCTTAAGGTTGAACGAAACGGAGGGATCGGGCAGTCGAGGAGATGGCATCACCGGTTTCGGAAGACGGAGTATGGACTCCAGCTCCGAAGGGATATCGGAAAGCGGCGGCGCCTCGATCCAATCCCCCAAGGCGGGAGAAAGCAGACGGAAATAAGATCTGAGATAAGGGTGAGTCTCCCGTAGGGTCTCCCTTATCTCCAAAAGCACCAGATGCAGGATTGCACAGTCAAAGAGTGCGGAGTGGAAGAGCTCAGAGAGCGAACAACCCATGATATCCGATAGGCCGAGCTGCTTTTCAAGATCCTCAACTTGAATCCAGCGATCGCCGTTCTCCGTCAAACCGAGGTGCTCTGCCAGGGCTTCGAGATTATGGGCAGATAGCTCCGGAAACGCTAAAATAGCCAGCTCGAGGGAATCCACAAGGGTGTTGGATATATCCGGACGATGTTTCTTCAAGAAGGAGATATCAAAGGTGCCATTGTGGGCGATCAAGGGTAAATCTCCAACGAAGTCGAGGAACTCCTCCAGCACCTCAGCCTGTGAAAGTCCGTTTCGGATGCGCTCCTCCAGATTCAACTCATCGTAATGCAGTCGCTTTTTGAGGGCGGTTGTGAAGCGGGAGGTATCCACACGTGCGAAACGATTAAATGCTTCCACTGTTTGACCGTTTATCACCTTGATGGCGCTCAACTGGAAGAAATCCCCTTCATCCGGGTTTAGTGCGTTCGTCTCAAGATCAAAGATAACATAGGCATCAAGTGGTGGGAGGTTTCGCAGTGTGGATTCTTCACCCTCTTCTGACGTTTCACCTGTCTCCGACGGCTCCTCGGGCGTTTCGAGCAGTTCCATCTCCTTCAGGAAGATGCGTCCGTCGGGAAGGCGGCGGAAATCCGGGTGCGAGACGATCTCCTCGATATCATGCTCATAGACCCCGGGGAACCCTCGTCTGAGCATCTCCCGTTTAAGCTGCCTCACATCCAGCCCGTCGGGATGCTCTCGCAGGATACGTCGAACCTCCTGAGCCACCGGGGAGTCGGGTGGGAAAACGGACATTACCTCAGGAATTCACCTCCTTGTTTCTTACGATGGGATATCCATCTGAATAGATGGTATCTTCTCATCGAGTTGCCTCACGAACTTCAAAATCTCCAAAAGAGCTGGGTTGTCGTTGAGAGTTGCATCTGGGGAGGGATCGAGCTCGGAGACCTCCGCGAGGATCATCTCATGATCCTTCGGCGGATTCCGATTCTCAAGATATAGAATGGCCGTCTTGGCCGAGGTTCCCATACCCTTGAAGGTCTCGCGAGGCAAGCTGATAATGATTCGAGCTGTGAACTGGCTGAAGAGCCATTCTCTGACGTAACGGAGATTCCTGTTGGCTAAAACCCCTTCAGGTAGGATGATAGCAACCTTGCCTCCGGGACGGACGAGTTTTAAGAACTGTTCTAAAAACAGCACCTCGATGGGCAAGGATGGCTTCCGGCGTCTCTTAGGAACCTTGACCGTTTCTCCCCATAATTCAAGTTGTAGATCGTTATCGTCTTTGTCCTCCACGTGAGCTAGCTCGAAGTCTTTAAGCAGATCGGGATCACGAATCCGATTGCCTGTGGCCGAGAAAGGAGGATTACCGATCGCCAGGTCGTAATGGTTTCTCCAGGAAGCGTCAGAGGTCTGAATCGGCTGCAGCCCATCCTGGTGGAAGAGCCTGTAGCTACCTTGAAACCCCTTCAGCAACTCATCGGCTCTCTTCAAGGCTTCAGGGTCTATGTCGATTCCCGCCACCTTAGCGCATCCTCGCTCCAGGGCCTTCAGCAGGAAAACGCCCTCACCGCAGGCCGGATCTATAACCTTCCAGAGCGGATTGAACCCCACCAGCTCCAGCATAAACTCGGCGATGACCGGCGGTGTAAAATATTGACCGAGCTGCTTGCGGTTTTCAT
>CAZHVH010000200.1:3476-6529 GCA_964535855.1 uncultured bacterium | reverse complement strand
TTGAGGTGAAGGTTCTGATCAGAAAGGATTATGAGGAGATGTCGAAGACCGCCGCTCAGATCGTAGCATCCCTGGTGAGAAAAAAGCCGAACTGCGTTTTGGGGTTGGCCACCGGCAGCACACCGGTCGGTATGTACAAGGAGTTGATCAGGATGTATAGGGAGGAACATCTGGACTTCTCCAGCGTCATCACCTTTAACCTAGATGAGTATTACGGTCTTCCGCCGACCCACCCCGAAAGCTACCGATACTTCATGAACGAAAACCTGTTCAACCACATAAATATCAAACCTGAAAACACCCACGTCCCCGACGGAACCGTCCCGATGGAGGATATCGAAGAGTATTGCCGTAACTATGAGAAGATGATCAAAGATGCAGGTGGCATAGACCTTCAGGTTTTGGGAATAGGCGGAGATGGACATATAGCTTTCAACGAACCCGGCTCATCCTTAGCATCGAGAACCAGACTTATCGCACTGGATGAGCAAACCAGGATAGATAACTCCAGGTTTTTCGACTCACTCGATGAGGTGCCGCGGGCGGCCATCACCATGGGGGTTGGAACGATATTAGAGGCGAGGACTTGTCTGTTGCTTGCAAACGGTGAGAGGAAGGCCGAGGTGGTGGCCAAGGCGATTGAGGGACCCATCACAAATCAGATCACCGCTTCAGCACTTCAGCTCCACCCCAATACCATCGTCGTTCTGGATGAGGGAGCAGCGAGCAAACTGGCGAGAAAGGATTACTACCTCTATGCCGAGAGGATGTGGAAGGAGCTGGGAGGCTCTATCGTTTAAAGCACAGAGCGGAGGTGCATCTTGAGCCCGATCCGGAAGATCATAGAGCAGGCTAAAAGAGACCCCAAGAGAATCGCCTTGCCGGAAGGCGAGGACGAAAGGGTGTTAAGGGCATCGGAGATCCTTGTCAGGGAGGGGATCGCATATCCGGTGCTTATTGGAGATGAGGAGAAGCTCGGTAAGCTCGCCCAGGAGATCGGGTGCTCCCTGGAAGGGGTTGAGATCGTCAATCCCCGCAGATTTCCCGATATGAAGGGATACATCTCCGAATATCTCAGGGTAAGGCCCGATGCCTCCGAGGCGGTGGCGAGGAGGCTGATGAGAAGATCGCTTTACTTCGCCGCTATGATGGTGAGGGTTGGGGATTGCGATGGGATGATCGGCGGAGTCGCAAGTATAACGGCCGCCGTGATAAGGGCCGCACACCTGGTGATAGGCCTCAGGGAGGGATTCACCATCCCCTCCAGCTTCTTCATCATGTATGTTGACGGCTGCCCATATGGTGAGGACGGTGCTTTTATCTACGCTGATGCCGGGGTAAACGTCGATCCTTCTCCCCAAGAGTTAGCCGAAATAGCGGTGGCCTCAGCCCAGAGCGCCAGAGAACTGCTGGGATGGGAGCCAAAGGTTGCTATGCTCTCCTTCTCGACCAGGGGCAGTGCCGCTCACCCGCTCGCCGATAAGGTCATCGAGGCGCTTAAGATCGCCAAAGAGAAGGCTCCGGATCTGCTGATAGACGGTGAGTTCCAGGCTGATACGGCCATAGTCCCTGAGGTGGCGGCCAGGAAGGTGAAAGGTGAAAGTTCAGTGGCGGGTAGGGCGAACGTTCTGATATTCCCCGATCTTAACGCCGGCAATATCGCCTATAAGCTCACACAGTATCTGGCCGGCGCGGAGGCATACGGTCCGCTATTTCAGGGCTTCTCAAAACCGGTGAACGACCTTTCAAGGGGAGCGAGCGTTCAGGATATAGTCGGCGTCGTCGCCGTGACCGTCGTTCAGGGGCAGAAAAGCCAGAGGGAAATCGGATAAAGGATAATCTTAACCATGGAGGATAACAATGAGAATCTGCGTGTTTGAAGATGAAAAATTTGACTGCTTCTTCCCTCTTACCCTCACGAGGGCGACGTTTGAGCTCAGATGCGGCTATATAAGTCTACTTGAGAGGATCAGAAGGAACTTCCCGGGAACGGAGGTCTGCGTTTTCCTTAGGGATTACCTCGTCCCGACGTTCAAAAAAAGGGTCAGCGTCAACGCCATAAACGATCTGAACTACCTCGAGAAGGATGATACCCTGTTTTTAAACGGCCGATGGCTGATGAGATATGGCGAGATCTCCCTTGAGGGAGATGAGGTGGTCGGCATCAAGGGAGATGAGGTGGTCTATATCAGGGCGAAGCGGCAGACCATAGGAGGAAACAGGGCCGATACCCTTCCACAGCTTCTGGAGAATCTGAGATCCTCCCTGCCGAAGGAGGAGATGGACACGGCGCTGCTTTCATATCCGTGGGAGCTCATCAATTACAACCCTGATGCGATGAGATGGGATTTCGAGTCGTTCGGCCGGAGCGGGATTTACGGAAAATTCGCCGAATATGCCGTCGTATACGGCGATAAGGATAAGGTCTTCGTCGCCGAAACGGCCGAGGTTCAGCCGTTCGTCGTGCTCGACACAACTGAGGGCCCGGTCTACGTGGATGAGGGCGCCAAGATCTACCCTCACACGCGCGTTGAAGGTCCGGCATACATAGGAAGAGACACGATGATAGTCGGCGCTAAGGTCAGAGAGGGCACCTCCATCGGTCCCGTCTGCAGGGTAGGAGGTGAGGTCGAGGAATCGATCTTCCACGGATACTCGAACAAATATCACGACGGATTCGTGGGACATGCCTACATAGGTGAGTGGGTGAACTTGGGGGCGCTCACCACCAACAGTGACCTCAAAAACGACTACACCCAGGTTCAGGTCTATATCAGGGGAAAATTAGTTGATTCAAACGAAATGAAAGTTGGGATGTTCGTCGGGGATCACACGAAAACAGGGCTCGGTTCCCTGTTCACCACCGGAAGCGTCGTGGGGATGATGTGTAACATCCTGCCGGCAGCCGGGGAACTACTGCCCAAGTTCATACCCTCATTCACCTGGTTCTTCAGGAACAAGTTTAGCAGGGGTATGGGTCTGAAACACGGCATAGAGACCGCTAGAGCTGCCATGGCCAGGCGTAAGGTGGAGCTAACAGAGGAAGATGTGGA
>CAZHVH010000200.1:0-3376 GCA_964535855.1 uncultured bacterium | reverse complement strand
AACAAGAGGAACGGTGGATTTCCAGGTGATGGGGATATCCATGGGAGTCCGATCGTCCGGTATGGGAGAGGCATGTGTCGGTATGGCCGACGATATCTCCTCCTTATCCCTTAATCCCGCTGGTCTAAGTGGGTTGAACTCTCCGCAGCTGATGGCATCGCATTACGAGTGGTTCGGAGGCATACGATACGAATGGATCGGCTTCGCCCAGCCCATAGCCGATCTCTTCACCGTCGCCGCCTCCATTTCATACCTCCATGCCCCTCCCAGTGTCAGAACGGTCGAGTCAAACGCCGGAGCGTGGGGATACATCGAGGATGGAACCTTCAGCTACTCCGATACCCTCTTTCAGGTAGGTCTTGGTACAGCGCCGGTGATGAATGTAAGGCTGGGAGCGACCTTCAAGCTGGCTCGCAGCGGCCTCTCCTTCGAAGGGACGTCTTCCTCTATGCCCCAATATGAAAGAAGTGGCTCATCCTTCTCCTTCGGTCTTATCTATGAAACACCGCTTCCCGACCTAAGGGTAGGGGTTTGCTACAGGGATGTGAAACTCAACGCGGAGGGATTCTCGTCGAAACCTGCCGCTATTCCCACTGAGATCGCCGTTGGAGCGAGCTATCAGCTAAAGTTTAAGGCCCGTAGAGGAGCCGTCACCGAAGGAGGGACTCCCCCTGAAAACAGCCTTATATTAGCCTGCGAGGCTGATTTGCCTTCCAGCGGGGTGAACCTGCTCAAGTTGGGGGCGGAATATCGAATGGCCAACGGCTTCTCACTTAGGGTGGGATATCGGACGGATCCTGATCGATCCGGACTTTCAAGGCTCAGCGGTGGAATAGGATATAGGTCCGGAAACTACCGGATAGATTACGCTTTCATCTCATACGGTGATCTGGGCGACGTGCATAGGGCATCGCTCACCTTGAGTTTCTAGCCGTCCCAGCAGGGGGAAAACCATGAGCTTCAGATTCGGGGATATGCTTGGACAAAGATGGAGATGTGAGCTTTGCGGGCGCGAACATGTCATCCCGACAAAATGGGTTGACCTGAAACCTGATGCTCTGGGGAGACTTCCGGAGAGGTTGAGAGAGGAGGAATGGTCTGGGAAGGTGCTGCTTGTCGCCGATGAGACGACATACCGCGTCGCGGGCGAAAGCGTGAGGGAGATACTCATCGGGGCGGGATTTGATGTCGTGGAGACGATTTTCCCCTCGCCGCCGCAGGCTACCGATGAGTGGGGTATGGAGGTGTATTCTGCGAGCAAGGACATATCGGGGGTGGTGGCGGTGGGGAGCGGAACGGTCAACGATCTGGCCAAATGGGGGGCATACAAGGCGCGGAAACCCTATATCGTCATACCGACGGCGGCGAGCATGAACGGGTATACCTCCTCGATAGCCGCATTATCGGTGCACGGCGTAAAACGAACGTTGCCGGCGCGTCCGCCCTTGGGTGTTGCAACCGAACCGGATATAGTTGCCTCAGCGCCCTCCAGGATGAACTCGTCCGGATACGCGGATCTGCAGTCCAAGACGGTCGCCGACCTGGACTGGCATCTTTCAAGCCTTCTGTTCGGCGGATATTACTGCCCTCTGCCGCGGATGGGCGTATCTTCGGCTGAGAGGAAACTGGAAGGAAGATTGGAAGGTATAAAGCGAGGCGATCCCGACGCGGTTGCGTTCCTCCTGGACGCCCTGATCGAATCCGGAATCAGCATGACCGTAGCCGGAAGCTCAAGCCCGGCTTCAGGCGGGGAACATCTCATCTCCCATTGGCTCGATATGCAGGCACATCGATCCGAAAGAACTCCCGCCATGCACGGGGAACAGGTCGGGATCGGGACCATAGTGACCTCGAAGATTTACGGCATCTGGCTGGAGATGTCACCTGAGGAATGGCAGCCCAACCCTTCGGCGTTTCGGCCGCTCGAGAAAAGGATCGGGGAGTTCAAGGAAAGATACGGCGGTATGGCGGAGGAGGTGCTGGGTGAGTTCAAGGGGAAATGGCTCCCTCCTGATGAGATGAAACGTGTTTTAGGCGAGATACAAAAGAAATGGGATCATATCAGAGGATTGATACTCGAAAGTTGGGTCCCGCCTCATAAGATTTTGGAGAATTTGAAAACCGCAGGCGCTCCGACGAGGATCGATGAGATAGGAGTGAGCGAGGAGGAATTCAGGGAGGCCGTTTTACACGCCAGGGAGATAAGGAACAGATGGACGATTCTGGATATGGCCTATCTCGTCGGCATCCTTCCGGATCGGATTGATGAAGTTACGTCTCCAGTTCTCCCCTGAAGGCTATCATCGGATCGACGAACAAAACTCGTCTGGCAGCCCAGTATCCACCTGCGTAACAGACGGCCAATGTTACTCCGGCAGCCAGTCCCGCCTCCTTCCAGTTTATCAGGACGAAGATCGGGAAACCGTAGACCGCCAACCTCGCCAACAGTATCCCCAACGTGAGACCCGCGCCCGACATGAGCAACACCTGTTTCATCGTCATCGAGATGATGTATCGGTTCGTAGCTCCAATCGCTTTGAGTATCCCTATCTCACGTGTTTTTTCGAGCGTGGTAACATATGTGATCATCAACACGATCAATCCGGAGGCGATCCAGAGGACGATCCTGAGAAACTGAACCCCTTTCATCGGTTCATCGACGTAGTTACGCAAGATCGTCCTTATGATCTGATCTGTGCTTTTCACCTCAACGGCCTCGAGAACATCAGCGTTTTTATCCAGGCGGGCAGCCACCTCATCGGGCGAATATCCGGGTTTGACCTTTGCGATGTAGCTGTTGACGTAGATGGCGTTCTTTAATATCCCCATCCTCGCCTGAGAGAGATCCATGAAAATTATGGGGACATCGAAGACGAAGAAAAGGTGTCTTACTTTGCCGACAACCCTGAACTGCCTACCCCATAGCTCTACTGTCTCCCCAACCTCCAATCCGGCGCTTTCGTCCACCACGACCTCAGGCGGTGGGAGCTTGGCCTCCGGCGCATATCCCTTAGGTCCTGGCGTGAAGAGCCTTCCCGTGATGATATCTCTCTTCTTGGGACCGCCCAGCTTGTCGATCCTGCACCCCACCACAACCGCCTTGGTCTCCTTTCCGTGGATAAGGGGTTGCACCTGAGCGAAGATAAGGGGCGAGATCGAATCTTTATCCAGCCCTTCATCCCTCAAAGCCGGCTCCACATATTCGGGGTTAAGTATGGAAAACCCCACGAACACACCGCCGGAACGCTCGCTTGAGACCCAGATATCGGCGCCCGTGTATTCGGGATATCTCCTCGCCTCCCAGCGCAATCCGTTCATTATGCCGCCGATCAGAAGAATCAGCATAACAAGTGCCATGATGGCGAGGATGGTAAGC
>CAZHVH010000199.1:0-6547 GCA_964535855.1 uncultured bacterium | reverse complement strand
TTGTAGTCATTAAGTCATTTGGCTTCGCCGTCATTTAAATGACGACAAATGACGATAAATGACCTATAAGCGGGACAACCGAGAGGCGGACGGTAGCTTTAAAAACCTCTGTTACACTCAGCGATAATATGAGCGATAAGCTTTGGAGGTTGAAATCATGTTCAAAAGAATCACTGCTTTCATCGTATCTCTCACGCTTTTTATCTCGCCCTTCGCTTTGTCATTGGAGGTTTTCAGGGATAAGGGGAGGATCGAGGTTGAAGGGGAGATCTCCAAGGAACTCGGGAAATACAAGGTGCTTCAGGGAGCGATCGAATATCTCGCCTGCGCTCAAGGGGGAAAGTCCTATGAAAGCATCCTCGTCCTGAGGTGTAAGCCCAGCGAGATATACAACGCCCTACTCAGCCTCGGGCTTAAGCCCGGTTCCCCCGCCTCGGTGGATGAATCCGGAAAGCGCATCCCCCCAAAGGGTCCCGGCGTCACTTTGATGGTCGAGTGGAAGGGAAAGGACGGCAAAACGGTTCGGGTCAGAGCCGAGGATCTGGTCTATAACTCCAAGGCCGAAAGGCCGATGAGGCGGATCGAATGGATATTCACCGGATCGCGCATCTTCGAGGACCCCGAAACGGAGAAGGAGATGCTCCTGGCCGACATGACCAACAACATCATCTCCACCCATCAGGCTGATCCGTCGGTTATACTGCAAAATCCGCTCCCCGAGGCCGCGGATGAAAGCATCTACAGGGCAAACGAGAGGATACTCCCTAAGCCCGGCTCCAAGGTCAAGCTCATCATAGACGCCAGCCGTCCCGTTGGATACCGCCTCCTCATAAGCGGCAGGGTTCAGGGGGTGGGGTTCCGCGCCTTCACGAAGGAACAGGCCGAAAAACTCGGAGTGGTCGGATACGTCAAAAATCTGCGCGATGGGAGGGTTGAGGCGTTCTTGGAGGGCAGAGAATCTCTGTTGGAGGAAATGGTGAGCAGACTTAAAGTAGGTCCTATCCCAGCTAAAGTCAAAGAGGTTAAGGTCGAAAGGGTTAAATCCACAGGGAGATACAAAGAGTTCAAAATCCTTTTCTGAGGAGGGAGCTCAGATTGAAGAAGTCGGTTTTGATCTTGATGATGTTCTCGCTGATGGTGGGCTATGCTCAGGGTTTCATCGAGAGAAAGTACACGATCCAGGAGGTTCTGGATGCTTCAACCAACATCATGTTCGGCAAGGTCGCAGTCGTGGATAGAGCGAAACAGAGGATAATAATCGACGTCGGAAGGAACGTCAAAGGGAGGTCGGATTTCAAGCAGATAAAGGTCAACGTGGCGGTCGGGGATATCAGGCCGGGCAAAAGCACCCCGGATATGCTGCTTCGTAAGGTCAAACCCAACCTGCCCGCCATTGTCTTCTACAGGGGTGAAGGTGGAAACTTAGCCGGATTGATCTACACGAACAACATATGGTTTCAGATCTTCGGTCAGAGAGGAAGAGGATGGTGGAACTTCTCACACATCGAGATCTATATGGGCAGGACGTACAACGACGACACAGAGAAGTTCCAGAGGATCATAGAGTCCATGCTATCGGGGAAATGGCCGGATCTGAAGGACACGGTCAGGGTGCTGGTTCTGACCGGACGAGGATCGCAACTCGTGCTGGGGCAGGTTAATCCCAACGATCCGAAGATCTCCATGACGTATGAGCTCGCCGCCCTCACGAAGGTCAAAAAGGTGGGACGATGGAACCTCTTCTACAAAGCGACCAGGGACACGAAGCTGCCGGGATTGGAAGACGCCGATGTGCTCTGGATAGGGTTCCGCGAGATGTATCATAACGGCTACCATCTGAACAGGACGGTTGAGGACAGGATCAAACGATTCGTCAGACGAGGAGGGGTAGTTATCATCTCCGGCCAGGATTACGACGAGGGCGTACCGCTGGGAACGGGATGGATACCCGAGCCGATAAAGGGGGTTGAGCTTAATCGGATGTCAAGCAAATCCACGGGGAAGCCGAGCCGACTGCTGGAAAAACCAAACAGGGTCAATCCCGGAGGCCTGGTCATAGACGATGCCTGGACGAATCTGAGCGGGAGATACTCGGTTGCGCTTAAGACGTCGGACGATAAGTATGCGGTGTTGGCGGAGCTGAAGTATGGGGACGGCCTCTACCTCATAACCGCTCTCGCCAACGCCGATCAGCAGTCGGTCTCAGCGAATGAGCCGCTGATCGAGAACCTGATCCATTACGCCGTCGGATGGGTCAGGAGGTGAGCCCATGGCGAAGCTCATCACGACGATCCTTCTCCTCTCCGCCACTACGCTGAAAGCTTACGCGGTCATACCTTCGCTTATAAGTCCGCTTCAGGGGTTCATCGCCATCCTGCCGCAGATACTGATCATAGTTGTCGCTGCTTTGGGGACGATCTTCAGTCTCAAGATGTGGAGGGCAAGGCTGTCGAAGCTCAAAACCTTCATCGCTGGCCATAAAGCCTTGACCGTCGTGATCCTGCTCGTCCTGATAGGCGGCTTCTCCTCCGGGATGATCCTCCTGAGCAGCCGATCCGACCGAAAACCGAGGCTGAGGGGAACCGCCTCGGGAGAGGGATTTCCTGAATCCTGGCCCACCTTCAGGGGGGATGTAAGACGAACGGGCAATCCGACCGACGGGCCCGGACCGATCAACTCGCAGATCGCCTGGGCGTTCGAGGACGATGAGTTCAGATTCGGCGATTTCTCCTCTTCGCCAGCCCCTGTGGAGGGTAAGGTGTACGTCGGCTCGGCCCAGGCGATGGTCTTCTCAAGCTTCGGCGTGGTCTACTGCCTGAACGCCGACGACGGAGGAGTTATCTGGAAGTTCAAGACGAAACGGGAGATATTCTCCTCGCCCGCCGTGGCCAACGGCAGGGTATACATCGGAGAGGGGCTCCACAGGGATGTTGACTCCAGGCTTTACTGTCTGGATGCTGAGACCGGAGAGCTCTTATGGGATTTTCAGACCGACAGCCACGTCGAATCGAGCCCCACCGTCGTTGAAGATAAGGTGGTGTTCGGAGGCGGTGAGGACGGAGTATACTGTTTGAACGCCGAAACGGGCGAATTGATCTGGCATTTCGATGGAATTCACGTGGACCTATCCCCCGCGGTCGCCGACGGAAAGGTCCTGATCGGCACGGGATACGGCGACATGGGCGTCTACTGCCTGAATCTTGAAGACGGCGAATTGATCTGGAGACACAGGACGAAATATCCCGTTTGGGGTTCGCCCTCGGTTTACAAGGGCAGGGCCTACTTCGGCGTCGGGAACGGGAACTTCGTCGAGAGCGACCCAAATCCGTATGGCGCCCTGTTATGCTTAGATCTGAAGAGCGGCGATGAGCTCTGGTCGTATAAGGTCGGCGATTCCGTCTTAACCGCTCCTGCTGTAGTCGGCGATAGGGTCTATTTCGGTTCACGCGATGGGAGGCTCTACTGTGTGGACGCCAAGAAAGGGGATTTGATATGGCGATATGATGCGGGATCGCCCGTGTTATCCTCTCCGGCCGTGGCGGGAGAGTTCGTCTACCTCGGATCTCAAAACGGAAAGATCTATGCGCTGGACAGAATCAGGGGAGATCTGAGATGGGCGTTTGATATCGGCGTGATGGCCCCGTCGGGCACGAAGGTCCTATCCTCCCCCGCCGTGGCCGATGGCCGCATCTACATCGGCTGCTCTAAGGGGATGCTCTTCTCCATCGGCGAAGGCGGAAATCGATGAGATACAGATATGTCAGGATGCTGGACGAGATCTCCGAGAAGGAGGAGAGGCTTGTCGGCGGAAAGGCATATAACCTGGCGGTGATGATAAGAGCCGGGATACCAGTCCCCTCCGGATTCTGCGTCTTGTCGACCGCCTACTCCGAAGATCTGGATATACCGAAGGAGCTGATTGAGGAGATAATCTCCGCCTACAACCGGATCGGCGGAGGGGAGGTCGCCGTTAGGTCCTCCGCCCTTATGGAGGACCTCCCCTCGGCGAGCTTTGCCGGGCAAGGGGAGACGCTCCTCAACGTGAAAGGGGAGGAGCGGTTGATCGAGGCGATCAGGGAGTGCTGGCGATCCATCTCCTCAGCAAGGGCGGAGGCCTACAGGGAAAGGATGAAGACGAGGGGCGTGAAACCTTCCATGGCCGTGATCGTCCAGAGGATGGTATACCCCGACTCCGCCGGTGTGATGTTCACCCGTAGCCCCTGGAATCCGGAGCAGATCATCATAGAATCAGGCCGTGGGCTCGGCGAGAAGGTCGTCTCCGGCGAGATCACGCCGGATAGGTTCATGCTGGATCGCAGGTCGCTTGAGATAGTGGAGAGCGAGGTGGCATCTGAGGGAAGGGTATCGCTGGACGATGAGGAGGTGCGGAGGCTTGGTCGGATCGGGATGGAGATAGAGAGGATATTCGGCGATCCGCGTGACATCGAGTGGGCGATTCAAGGCCAGAAGATCTATATCCTTCAATCCCGACCTATAACCGCCGTCGCACGGGATGAGGAGATCGAAAGGCTGAGATCGGAGGAGATCGAGAGGCTTCGCGGGATCGCCTCCCCGCGTGGGACGGTCTGGTCGAGGTATAACCTCTCCGAGGTGTTGCCTGCGCCGTTGCCGATGACCTGGTCCATTATCTCGAGGTTCATGTCCGGAAGGGGCGGTTTCGGAGCGGCCTACAGGGAGATGGGTTTCATGCCCGGCAAGGAGGTTCTGGAAGAGCCCCCCATAGACCTGATATGCGGGAGGGCCTATTACAATCTCACCAAAGAGCCCAGATTTTACTTCGCCGATTTCCCCTTTGAGCACGATTTCCAAGAGCTTAAGTCCGATCCTCGCAAGGCCATGTATCCCGAGCCCAAAGTCAATGCCCGAAACGCCCCGCCCATCTTTTATCTGAAGCTCCCGTACTATCTCTTCAGTATGGGCAGGGCCGAGATCAGGATGAGGAGGCTGCGTAAAGATTACGATAGGAGGGTGAGGGAGGAGATCATCCCGAACTTCGTGCGATACATCCACAATGAGAGGCAAGTTGATCTTGCTGCCCTGGACGATGAGGGGATTCTGGGGAAGATCGAGGAATGGCGTGACAACACCCTCTTCCATTTCGCTAAAGACGCCCTCAAAGTCACCATCCTGGCACGTTTCTCCCTCACCAACCTCATCAACGGCCTCAAAAAGGAGATGCCGGAAGAGGAGGCGGTTCATCTCGCTCAGGAGCTCACCTCAGCTTTGGAGGATGACCTGACAGTACGGATGAACATCTCCATCTGGAAACTGGCTCAGGGAGAGATGGAGATGGGAAGATTTCTGGAGCTCTTCGGCCATCGTGCGGTGGGCGAGTTCGAGCTGGCACAGCCCAGATGGAGGGAAAACCCCGAATTCGTGGAGGGGATGGTAAAGATGTTCAAGGAGGATCCGGAGCTTAATCCTGAGGAGCGCTTCAGGCGAAGACGTGCTCAGCGGGAGGAGATCGAGAGGGAGATCGGGGCACGTCTCAGCGCAAAATGGAAGGACATAAAGTCTGAGCTGGAGTTCACGAGGAGATATCTGCCGTTCAGGGAGTCGGTCAAACACTACATGATGATGGGATATGAGCTGTTGAGGCTCGCCCTGGTCGAGCTGGGCAGGAGACATCTGTCCGATCCGCAGGATATCTTCTACCTAAGGGTCGAGGAATTGCCCGATCTCATCCGGGGGAGGGATTTCACCCGCGAGATATCCGATCGGAAGGAGAGAAGGGAGAAGCTCCTCAGGATCGGTCTTCCGGACGTGATCTTCAGCGATGAGCTTGAGCGGATAGGGGACCCTCCGATCCCACGGGAGGCCGGCGTGCTGGAGGGGGTCTCAGTCTGTGGCGGCGTCGCAGAAGGGGAGGCGCTTGTGATGGAGAGGCCGGATCTTGATCTGGCACGAGGTCGTTCGGGATACATCCTGGTCTGCCCCTCAACCGATCCGTGTTGGACGCCGCTTTTCATCGGCGCCAGGGGACTTGTGATGGAGCGGGGTGGGGTGCTCTCCCACGGGGCGATCGTGGCCAGGGAGTTCGGGATACCGGCCGTGGTAAACGTCCAGGACGCGACGAAACTGATAAGGACGGGTCAGAGAGTTACGGTGAACGGCGATAAAGGGTTTGTAAGTCTCATTTGTGCTATGAATGAAGAAGCTTATGGAGCATAATTGGCCAGGAAGCGTCAGGGAGCTTGAAAACGTCTCATAACGGCGGAGGATGTGATCATAGAGCCGATACCCATCAAAAGGAGCCTGTCCGACGAGGAGATGGATGCTCTTCTGGACGAGGTGTTTGAAAGAGCGATCGATCTGGAGGGAGAGGGGAGTCTGATGGGATGGCTGGAACGGGAGATGATCATCAGGGTGTTGTTAACCCTGAAGAAGATCTCCGATAGCGAGTGTGATCCCTCCTCAGCCTGGGTTCTAAGGGCCATTCTGGCGGTGGCCATCAGCAGGGCAGCGGAGACATCTTTCCCCGACACGTCGCCGATGGCGATACCTATTCTACCGTCCGATAGAGGGA
>CAZHVH010000198.1:0-6632 GCA_964535855.1 uncultured bacterium | reverse complement strand
TTGGTAACTTTGTAACCTGATTCGCAGGCCATCTAACGAAAAAGCTCAGCCGCCCGCCGAAGCGCCAGCGGAGGCGGGTCGGTTGCAGCGGGTGTTAGGCGAGTGGTGGCAATTTGTACAACGGCTGATGGTTCGCTGCAAGTTCCCATAATTCCAAAAGTTCCGCCTGGTGCTGGGAAGCCCATTCGACAACTAAACCCAATGCGCGAGGAGGAAGATGCCCCCCAATAACCATCAATGTACGAATATCAATAACGGCCCGGTGCTCCCCATACCCTGCATGGAAGTGAGGCGGTGGATGATCCCCAAAGTACATCTTGATACTAATGCCAAAGAAGCGACAGATCTCAGGCATGCTGAACCGCCAACTCCCGCAGCTTGGGAAAGAGGTCTTCGGGCTTCTTTCCTGTCACCCTGAGGTAAATAGCATCTGGACATAGATCGATTTCTTCGCTCCAGGCAATTTCGCCTCCGGGTCCAATATGGACTTTTTGAAATTCTCGATAATCCTTCCAGACGGCAAAAACACCCTTGCCAACGAGTTCTGACAAATCGACTACACCTTCAATACCGTCCGAGTATTTGACCCAGATGCGATAGTTTTCTAGTGGTTTGACGTCTATTAGCCTTGGCACAGTTTCACCTCTTGTCATCTCTTGACCCCTGCCCATACTCTCATACACCTTACGCCGCTTTCAGAATATAACACCACTCGCCTAACGAAAAAAGTTCAGTTGCGGCGAGAGTTTGCCGAAAACCGTTCGACAAACCAAAACCCGTCCCAACCCTAAAAACATTATAAACACCGAAGCCCCCCGCCGTCAACTGCAACGGTTGGTTAGGTTTCACTGAGCCTGTTTCATGCGTCCCCATATTGTTGCTAGTTTACCATTTGGCTCAACAGACACAACAGGAGGACTCAGATATTCAGAGAAGAACACGATGCTCTCCTCAAGACGTTGCTTAATATGGTTCCAATGAGTACCATCGTCTTCAATATACGTGTGCGGCAGATTCATCTCTTCAAGAACTTGTACCAAACTGCGATTCCAAAATGGTATCGAGGTGTTTTGGTCGTTGGTACCCACATATATCCAAAACCTTAGTGAGAACAACCCCATATCATTCTCTTGGAATATGTCTTTAGTCGGTGTCCGTCCATAGTAAGCAGTGTAAGCGCCCACCAAGCTAAACATATCGGGACGCGAACATGCAGTCAAAACAGCGTCATTTCCTCCTACTGAATGTCCTGCAATCGCGCGTGCATTTCGCCTGGGAATCGTGCGATACCTTGTATCAACGAATGGGATAATCTCTTCGACCAAGTAATCTCGATAGGCAGGGATAACTGGTGGTGTACTACGTTTCACATCCGGTAAAACGACCAGCATGGGCCGAATTAGCTGTTGCTTAATCAGCCTATCCATAATCTCATTGATGTAAATCTCACCAATTAGCTCGCCGTAATGGGGATAGCCCTGCCCAAGAAAGGTTCTGTTCGTGCCTGTCCAACCATGGAGGAGATAAAAGACAGAGTAGGCTGCCTCCGATGTATCATATTCCTCCGGCAAATAGACACTTAACTCTCTACTGGCAGGTTGACCTGCATCTGCTAGGATTTTGCTTGTAATCTGATAATGTTCTACTTTCCCCTTAGCAAAAGCTACGGGTTGCACTATCAGAGCGATGAACAAAAGGGCAACAGTGCATGCAAGCAGACAAAATTCTTCCATCTTCATTGCCTCCACCTAACTATTGATTATACAGACGCCGCTTTTTACCCCTTTTATTGGGATTATGCGGATTCCGTATAATCCCAATAAAAATTGACTTATACAGCATGTTGTAGTAAAATTAAGTTATCTTGAATTTTGGAGTATTGTAGCACGGGAAGGCCAATATGTCAAGACTTGTTCCCAGAAAGTCATATCAACCTTCATCTCCTCCAAAGCTCCTGGACAGGGTGAAGGAAACGTTACGTCGCAAGCATTACTCCTACCGCACCGAGCAAGCGTATGTCAACTGGATTAAACGCTACATCTTCTTCCATAACCTCCGACATCCAGCCGAGATGGGAGCACCTGAAGTGGAAGCCTTCCTTACCCACTTGGCAGTGAACGAAAACGTCGCTTCCTCCACTCAAAATCAAGCTCTCAGCGCGCTGCTGTTCCTCTACCGTGAGGTGTTCCGTCAGGACCTAGGGCCTATTGATGCTTTACGCGCCAAGAAACCCAAACGTTTGCCCACCGTCCTGACCAAAAATGAAGTCCACCGTCTCCTCAATCACCTGTCAGGCACTTATCGGCTGATGGCTCAACTCCTCTATGGCTCCGGTCTTCGCTTGATGGAATGCCTACGTCTGCGCGTTAAGGATCTGGACTTCACCCGCCGTACTATTACCGTCCGCGATGGCAAAGGGTAGGAAGTCATGCGCAAAAGCCCTTACTCCGTTCGCAGCCCACTGGATGCCTGACCCTATCTTCTCCTCGTCAGCAATATGATGTAACCGATCGAACGCGGAACTCTGAGGAACGATAAGGAGGAGTTTGAGGGATGAGAGGAGGTCTTTCCCTTATATTAACGCTTTTCCTGATCACATGTGCCTCTGGAGAGCAGCTCACGTTCCACGACGACTTTTCCGGCTATCCGGACGGTTCCTCAGGAGAGCCGGGATGGGAACCGCTATCGATCGGATGGACGGTCAAAGACGGCAGGTATGTGAACGACGAGCCGGTGAAGGTCTTCGCCCTCATAAGCTCGATTCCACACGTCAGGAGGCTTAAGATCGAGGCCACTCTGACGGTGATGGGGAAGAGCTCGAACGGCTGGAAGGTGGCGGGGATCGCCCTATACGAAAACAACCGTAACAACTGGCATCTAGCCCTGGTCGAATCGCCCGACTCACAGGGCGCCGAACATTTTTTCGAGCTTCAGGAGCTCTACGAAGGGGTATGGCTTGCTCAAAACCTGCCCCGAACGAAGCTCGCCCCCGAGGGAGAATTCAACTCCGGGATCAGATGGGAGTGCGGCAAACCCTATCGCTTGAGGTTAACCCTCACCCCACAACGTATCCTCGGCGAGATATTCGATTCGGGCGGGAGACTTCTTTTCAGGCAGGGATATAGGTTCGATAATCCCAGATCGGTCTCCCTCGGCAGGCCTGCCCTTGATAATGGAGGTTTCATAGCCGCCTTCGACGACGTTAAGGTCGAGGCGGAGGAGGTGGTCGAGATGAAAGAGGAAGAAAGGGAAATACCGAGATATACGAAGTGCGCTTATGAGGGGATCAAAGGCGAGAGAACCGGCTTCTTCCACCTCGAGGAGAAAGGCGGTAGATGGTGGGTTATCGATCCGAACGGGTGCGGCTTCTTCGCCATCGGGACGGATCACATCAGGTTCACCGGCCATTGGTGTGAAAAGCTGGGATATGCCCCGTATCACAAGAACAACCTCGAAAAATATGGGACTGAGGAGAGATGGGCCAAGGAAACGGTAAAGAGACTGCTGGATTGGGGTTTCAACCTGTTGGGGGCAGGACATTCTGAATCGCTCCGATACAGCGGTCTGGCACATACCCTCTTTCTGAGCTTCGGATCCGGATTTGCATCCTATGAGGATATCGTTCCTAAGGTCCACTGGACGGGCTTCCCGAACGTCTTCAGCCCAAAGTTCGAAAGGTATTGCGATATGAGGGCCAGGGAGATCTGCTCGAAGGCGAAGGGTGATCCGTGGCTTTTCGGATATTTCCTGGATAACGAGCTGGAGTGGTATGGGAAGGTTCACAGGCCCTGGGGGATATTCACCGAGGCGGTCAAGAAGCCCCCACAGCATTCCGCCAAAAAGGCGTTGATCGATCTGCTTAAAAGGAGGTATCGTTCGATAGATGAGCTGAACGACGCCTGGGAGACCGACTTCAAATCGTTCAGCGAGATGCTGGAGAGGACGGATTGGGGCGAGCCGAAGAGCGTAAATATGGAGAGGGATGCTATGGATTTCGTCGCTTTGGCGGCCGACAGATACTTCTCAATAGCCACCGCTGCGATAAGAAAGTACGATCCGAATCATATGATCCTCGGCTGTAGGTTCGCCGGGAACGCGCCTGATCCGGCATGGAGGGCCGCCGGCAGATATTGCGACATCGTCACCCTCAACTTCTATGGAAGGGTTGATCTGGATACCGGCGAACCGATCGGATTGGTGGATCATCTGAAACGGTGTTACGAGCTTTCGGGACGGCCCTTGATGATAACTGAATGGTCCTTCCCAGCGCTCGACAGCGGCCTGCCGTGCAAACACGGGGCCGGGATGAGGGTGGACACACAGGAACAGAAGGCCAGATGTTTCGAGATCTATCAGACCACCTTCTTCTCGCTGCCCTTCGTCGTCGGCTCGGACTACTTCATGTGGGTCGATGAGCCGGCCCTGGGAATCTCCAGCACCTTCCCCGAAGACAGCAACTACGGGCTCGTTAACGAAAAGGACGAGCCATATTGGGAGTTTGTAAACGTCGTCAAAAGGATCAACCGGAGGGTCTATGAGATCAGGAAAAGAGGATACGAGGAGCGAGGAGTGCCGCGGCCGGAACCCGCCCCCTGGCCCAAGCCGTCTGAGGGGACGAGATGGATCGGAAGGGTGCCGATCCTTCTGGAGAATCCCCGGGAGGTTCCCACCTCCAACCCGTTCGTATCGCTGAGTTTGGATCAGATCTCGTCCGATATCGACTGGTCGAAGCTCTCGCCGTCACAGATCGTCGCCTTCGACTCCAAGGGTGAGGAGGTTCCGATCCAGATCGACTCGTTTGAAGACGGGAAGCTCTCGAAGTTCGACGAGATCTGCCTGAGATGTCCGCTTCGGTCGGGTGAGTCGAAGACGGTCTATCTCTATCTTGCGTCCGCGCCTGTGAGGGAAACGGCGAGGAAATCGCCGGAGGGGATCGAGCTGAAGGAGGAAGAGGATAGGATCGTGATATCCAACGGTTTCCTCACCTTGGTCAAATCGAGGGGAAGCGGAGATCTCGCGGACGAGCTTAAGCTGGATGGGACGCTCCTTGGAAGGATCTACCCGCTTTTGAGGGAGGAGATCGGCGGTGAGCTTCGGTATCCCGCTCCCGATTCGACGGAGCTTCTGAGGGTCTCAGTTGGGCCGTTGAGGGTGGTTCTCTGGACCTTTCTCAGCTCACGCGGGATAGGAGCTTATCGGATAATGGGCAGAATTGCCGTGTATCCGAGGAGGAGATGGGTCTCTGTCAGGATGTTTCGGATCGAAAATATCTCTGAGGGTGATTGGAAGCTCCACGGCTATTTCATCTTCGCATATCCTCAGATCGGCGGGTCGACAGAGGGAGATGAGGTCGGGGGACCGGACGTGCCGAACTATTACCTCAACCTTGGGATGTGGGCCGATAGCGGGGTAGGGATGTTCTATGGGACGGCGAGCAGATCGAGCGGGGTGCACGTGCGCTACTGGATCGACACCGCTTACCACGCTGACGCTTTCAGACCATTGGATCGACCTCTCCTTCTTCCACCTGGAAGCTCATTTGAAGAAACTGATAGGGTGGAGTTCGTCGTCTTCGGCGGCAGGCTTGAAGGTGAGAGGCCGTGGTCGTCCGTTCTTCTGGATGCCCTCCGTTTACCCACCGTTCATCTTTATCCTCTGGAGGAGCCCAGATGAGATAAGGGTGTAAGCGAGGTGACGACCTCTGCATACATATAGCCTTGCCCTGAAGGGTGGGGAGCTTCATACGAAGATATGAACTATCCTTTGGAGGACGAGGAGTTGAATAGAATATTGAAAACTCGCTTGACTAGAAGAGAGTTTCTTGTCCTTAGCGCTGTCGGTCTATTATCCTTCTACTACGACCATAAACCTCACAGGATAGAAGGCGTATGGACTAATTATACAGCGGAAAATTCGATCCTGAAACCAGGAGGAGTTTCACATGTTGTCATTGACAGACAAGGTGGTTTGTGGATAGCTCAAGGATCTTATCCAGACACCGGTGCTTACATGTGTCATTATGATGGTAAACGTTGGTACGGTTTTCAAACAAATAAAGGCCAAATTTTCTCTGATGATGTTTGTCATATTAGCGTTGATCCAATGAGGGATTGGCTCTGGATCGGTGGTTGGCTCGGACTAACGATTATTAACACCATTAGTAAGGAATCATTCGATGCTGGTATAAATTTGTGCGAAAACATAACTTATGGGCCGTTCACTTACGATGGGGAAGGAAATGTATGGGTGGCAACAGAGGGAGGCATAGCCGAATATTATGGTAAGGGCGATAAATATGATAAAAGCAAATGGAGATTCTTCGCATCGCAAGAGTCGTATCTACATGACCAACATAGCAATGACTCCAGATGGTCATTCGTCCGAGAATTGATATGTGATAGAGCCTTCGCAATAGCAGCAGATAAGCACGACAGTATTTGGGTTGGAACCGCCAAGGGCGTGAGCAGATACGACGGGAGAACTGAATTATGGACAAGTTATACGGAGGAGGATGGGTTGATCGATAACCTCATCTGGGATATAAAACCGGATAATAGCGGAAACATATGGTTTATAAGGAGGAGGTCACACCATGTGAGGACCTTAAGGGAAGGGAAAATAAGGTCAGAGAG
>CAZHVH010000197.1:0-6657 GCA_964535855.1 uncultured bacterium | reverse complement strand
ATCCAAAACAGCAGTCCAGATCCTGAAAGAGATCTATAAGGCTCCCAATGAGGAGGGGGCATTGGCCGCTCTGCAGAGGCTGGAGGAGAAATGGGCAGAGAAGTATCCTC
The DNA here is from genome assembly GCA_964535855.1 of uncultured bacterium. GTDB lineage: Bacteria > Poribacteria > WGA-4E > B28-G17 > B28-G17 > JAGGXZ01. The sequence continues at coordinate 6,547 of CAZHVH010000197.1, read as the reverse complement.
TTGCGGTGAAGGTATGGCAGAGAGGGTTTGATAGGATAAGGACGATGTACAGGTTCTCTCCGGAGATAAGGCGTCTTATATACACGACCAATATGATAGAGAACTATCACGGACAGTTGAGGAAGGTGACGGGCAACAGGAGGGTGTTTCCGAACGATGAGTCAGTGATAAAGCTCGTGGGGCTTGTGAGCATGCAGATAGAGAGGAGGTGGGCCAAAAGTAGGGTGAGGAGTTGGAACATGATACTGGCACAGCTTGCCATTCATTTTCAGGATAGGCTGGAGGGGTATCTGTGGAATGGAAGAGAATTTACACAAAAAACTTGACAGACCCGAGTTTTCGCTCCCTTTGATCTCCAAAGCAGGTTGGTTTTACACCTTAATTCCCTCCATTTTTTGTCCAAAATTTGGGGGTAACCTTACCTCATTGATGAACTCATGACTTGACAAAAGGCTCAGTTGTGCTAAAATAGTTGCTGTTATCAGCAAAGGATATCCCATTAAGGAGGATGTAATGCTTAATTGGATCGCTGCCTTAGCCGCCGTGACGGAAAAGGCCACCTTTCTCGGAACGGTAAGGGATGGATTCCTCCACGGAATCGTGCCGAGCCTACCGTTTCTGGGAGTTGCTCTCGTTTTCCTGCTTATAAGCAAGCTCATCAATGATCTTCTGACACCCTACAGGATCGATGAGGAGGTGACGGGGAAGGGAAATCCGGCGCTCGGGATAGCTCTGGCGGGCTATTACGTCGGGATCGCCCTCGCGATATCCGGCAGTTTCATTGGGGCGAGCAAGGGCTTCTGGCAGGACATGCGCGACGTGGCCCTATATAGCCTCGCCGCCATCGTGCTTTTGAACATAGCCAGATACATCAACGACTATCTGATCCTCTACCGGTTCAGGAACACGAAGGAGATCATATCGGATCAAAACGCCGGCACAGGAGCGGTTGTAGCCGGAGGATATATCGCGACCGGGCTGATCGTCAGGGCCTCCATAGCGGGAGAAGGGGGAGGATGGCTTTCAGTCCTGATATTCTTCCTGCTCGGTCAAGCGATGCTGGTTTTAGCGGGGCTCTGGTATCAGCTAATCACACCATATGACGTGCACGAGGTGATAGGTGAGAGAAACAACACCGCCGCGGGAGTGGCCTTCGGAGGTTTCCTTTTCGCCGTGGGATACCTTGTGCATCAAGGGATGTTGGGGGATTTCACCGGATGGTCATCCGATCTCGCCATCTTTCTCCTGTATGTCGTTTGTTCCTTCATCCTGCTATGGATTATAAGGCTGATAACCGATCTGGTCTTTCTGCCAAGGGCGAGGATGTCCGAGGAGATAGCCGATAAGGCCAACGTCGCGGCCTCGTTTATAGCCGTGAGCATATATGCCGCATCAGTCTTCATAATCGCCCATGCCGTATGATGTCGGGAGGTAAGAATGAGCCTGCTGGGGGTAGACGTCGGAACAACCGGATGTAAGGCGATCGCCTTCAACCTGGACGGCCAGATCATCGCACAGGCATATGGGGAGTATCCTCTGATACATCGAAAGCCGGGGTGGTCCGAGCTGGACTCAAATCTGGTTTGGCAAAAGGTGGCGGACGCCATAAGAAAGGTCGCCGCTGAGACCAAAAGCGACCCCATAAAGGCGTTCGCCGTATCATCTCAGGGCGAAGCTGTCACCCCTGTCTCCGAGGACGGTGAGATATTGGATACGGCCATAACCACCTTCGACTCGCGCGCCGATGAGATAGCCCAGGAGATCGGCGGGAGGATGAGCAAGCTCCAGATCATGAGGATAACCGGCATGCCTCTCAGCGGCATAACCACGATGGCAAAGTTGATATGGCTCAGGAGAAATAGGCCCGATGTATACGGAAAAACCTGGAAGTTCCTGGGTTATGAGGATTTCGTGCTCTTCAAGCTGGGGATTAAGCCGGTGGAAGACTGGTCGCTCGCCTCCCGGACGATGATGTTTGACATAATACGCAAGGACTGGTCGGAGAAGATGTTGAATCTGGCGGGGGTGGATCGTGATCTGCTCCCGGAGACGGCACCTTCCGGAACGCCAATCGGTGAGGTGCCCGACAAGATCGCCGACGAGTTGGGGTTGCCCAAGGGCGTGGTGGGGGTAACGGGCGGACATGATCAGCCATGCGGAGCTCTGGGCGCGGGGGTTATCCGAGGGGGACTGGTGATGGACGCCACCGGCACGGTCGAGTGTTTCGCCCCCGCCTTCACGGAGCCGGTGTTGAGCGAGGAGATGATCGAGGGGAACTTCGCGTGTTATCCCCACGTCGTGTCCGATCTCTATGTCACTTTGGCCTTTGTCTCATCCGGAGGGGTGGTGCTGAGGTGGTTCAGAGATGTGTTCGGCCAGAGGGAGGTCGAGGAAGCCGAAAGGAAAGGCCTTAGCGCCTACGACCTGCTGATGGAGGAGATGTCGGATGATATCTCGCCGGTGATGTTGCTTCCCCATTTCTCCGGAAGCGGCACGCCTTATCTGGACACCCAATCCAAGGGGGCGATATTGGGATTGAGCCTTGCCACCGGCAAAGGCGACATCATCAGAGCGATAGTCGAAGGGGTCAGCTTCGAGATGAAATACAACCTGGAGCTCCTGCAGGAGGCGGGCGTCAGGATAGACGAGTTCCGCGCCATAGGTGGAGGGGCGAGATCGGAGAGATGGCTCCAGATGAAGGCTGACATATACGAGAAACCGGTTGTGGCCATGGACGTCTCGGAAGGCGTCTGTCTCGGGGCGGCGATTTTGGCGGGCGTGGCCATAGGGGAGTACTCCTCCATTCAGGAGGCGATCGAGCATATCGTCAGGCCACGAAGGACCTATATGCCACGGGCCGAGCTCAGCGGAAGATACCGCGAGAGGTTCGAGATATACAGGAGGATCTATCCGGCCATAAGGGAGATATCACATCGGCTTTGATCGGGGGTTGTTATGGGAAGATGGGTTGCGGATGGGATCATGGCGGCGATCTGCTGGGGCAGCTATATAATCCTCTTAAAGCTCGGCGGGGATGAGGCATCGGGTGAGATGAGGCTCGTGTGGATGCTTCCGGGGGCGATCATCGCCGCCGCGCTCTCATGGCTCTTCGGCCGAGGCGCCTCGCCGGCCACCATTTCGTCCCGACTGATATACATATCCGCCGGGGCGATATGGGGATCGGGTATGTTGTTCGCCGCCAAGGCGATAGAACACGGCGCGGACGTCTCAAGACTCGCCCCCCTCTATAACACCAACGTCCTGATCAGCTTGATCCTGGGCGTCATCATCCTAAGGGAACCTCTAAGTCTCAAAACCGTCCTCGGGGCGATCCTCGTCGTGATCGGAGGCGCCCTTGTATCGGGGAGATGAGGGATGAGCGATAAACCCCATTACGTAGGACACAGAAAGCGTCTCAGGGAAAGATTCCGGAAGGCCGGAGCCCGGGGAATGCACGATTATGAGCTTTTGGAGCTTCTTCTGACCTACGCCATACCGAGGAGGGATGTCAAGCCCATCGCCAAGGAGCTCATCGAGCGTTTCAAGGGCATCACAGGGGTCATGAATGCCTCCCAGGAGGAGCTGGAATCGGTCGAAGGCATGGGACCGATGTCGGCCACACTCATCCGGCTGGTCAAGGAGCTCTTCGGGCTCTATATGGCTGAAAGGATGGAGGGGAGAGATCTGCTTGCATCACCTCAGGCAGTGGTGGACTTCGCCCGTGTGAAGCTCGCCGGGCTGTCCCATGAGGCTTTCATGGTTATCTATCTTAACACGAAGAACGAGGTCATCGAATATGAAGTTGTCCATGAGGGAACGGTCGATAGGGCGATCATATATCCGCGCCGGATCATCGAATCGGCTCTCTCACACCACGCCTCCGGCCTGATCCTCGTTCACAATCACCCCAGCGGATATCCCGAGCCATCGGAGGATGACAGACGGCTCACCCGTTCGATCTACGAGGTGGCCCATACGATAGATATCAGGGTCTTAGACCACATAATCGTCGGGAGAAACGGCTATTTCAGCTTCAGGGAGGGAGGTTTGTTATGAATCTATCACCGAGCTATACCATCGGTGTTGAGGCCTTCAGGGAGAACGACTCGGCCGAGGTGAGGGCAAGCGTAGTTATGCGAGGAGGAAAATAAACCGAATCGCTCATATTATCGCTGAGTGTAGTGGGATGCAAAAACAGGTTAAGGTTTAAGTTGAGGTTAAGATGGTCAAGGGTCTAGAGTCGAAAAATGGTCTAGAGTCAAGGGTCGAGGGTCTTATTTTTCGTCCCTTGTCTCTTGTCCCTCGACCCTCGTCCCTTGACCCTTCGTGAAAGGGCGTTGATTGCCACCGTACGGGCGAAAAATCTTTCGCCCGTACCTACACTCAAGGAAAATAAGAGCGAATCCTTTAAATAAGGGGGGATATCGATGAGGTTAAGGGCGATCATATGGCTTTTGATACTGTTGCCGTGTGTGGGGTTTATAGGGTGCATCACCTTTTCCCCTCCAAGTTCAAAGCCGACGCCGGTCAAGCGGGAGGTCACTAAATCCACTGAACCGATGTTCAAAATCAGCAGCGGGGGTGGGGAGACCGAATATCAGCACGTGCTTATAAGCGAGAGCATACGCAGCATAGCGACCGATAGGCGCAATATCTGGGTGGGAACCGATAAAGGGGTCTCCAGATTTATCAAATCGGAGGGGAGATGGGTACATTACACCATGGCCGATGGGCTTTCCAATGACAGGGTGAACGACATAGCGGTGGATGGTAACTACGTCTGGTTCGCCACCGATGAAGGGGTTACCAGATTCGACACGTCGAAGGAGGAGTGGAGGATTTTCAGGAGTAAGGACGGGCTGGCCAGCGATAAGGTCTGGTGCGTCGTCGTGGATGGGGATTATGTCTGGTTCGGAACCGATAGGGGGCTGAACAGGTACGACAAACGGATAGATAGCTGGGCGGTCAGAAGTAAAAAGGACGGGCTGCCCAGCAATAACGTCACCACGATAGCTGTGGATCAGGAGTACATCTGGGTGGGAACCGGTAAGGAGAAGAGGAGATTTGGTAGGAGGATCTTCGATTTCCGCGAGAGGAAGCCAGGAGAAGGAGGTGTCAGCAGGTATCACAGGGCAACCGACTCGTGGAACAACTATTCGACGAAGGATGGGCTCGTGGGGGAGGAGATCTCGGTCATAGCGGTTGACGAGGATGTCGTCTGGTTCGGCACCAAAAGCTCAGGCGTCAGCGTCTTCAGCAAGACCGATCAGGCCTTCGTCAAGACCTATACGAAGACGGATCTTCTGGTCAGCGATATGATCAGGACAATAGTGGTGGACGGAAATCAGGTCTGGTTCGGCACGGCAAACGGCGGCGCGCAGAGGTACATAAAAAGCGTTAACACCTGGATCAACTACACAACCAAGGAGGGCCTTCCCAGCAACCATATCACCTGTATAGCCGTGGACGGCAACGATATATGGTTCGGAACATATCAGAGCGGCGTGGCGAAGTTCAACAAGGTCACGGGGAAATGGACGATCTATACCTTAGCCGATCAGATCGCCGAGGATGACGTCAGATCGCTCGACGAAGACGAGAGTGGCAGGATATGGGTGGCTACCCCAAGCGGCCTGTTGCTATTCAATCCCTCAGATCGGTCCTGGAGGAACTTCAATAGGAAGGATGGTCTGGCCTCAGATTACATAACCGCCGTCGAGGCGGATAAAAACGAGATATGGGTTGGAACGGAAAGGGGGATCGGGGCGCTGGATCGTAAAAACGGTCGGTGGAAATTCTATAACGTTATCGGGGATATGAGGGATTTTTACGTGAACGTCATCCTCCGAACCGACGCGGGGATCTGGGTCGGAACCGGCGAAGGGTTGGCGTTATACGATCGATCCTCCGGGTGGAGAAGGATCGATCGGATGAACGGGAAGTTCATCTCCAGTCTCTTCCATAGGGCCGGGGATCTATGGATCGGTGCCAAGGATGGCCTCTACAGGTTAGATCCTCAATCGGGCCAGCTCAGCCGGATCATAGAAGATGAGGTGAACGTCGTCCGATGTGAGGGGGATCGCGTGTTCGCCGGGACGACGAATGGGATATACATCGTGGAGGGACAAAATGTGAACCATATCATGCCTAAAACCATCGTGACGGCTCTTCACGTGGACGGATCGACGCTGTGGGTCGGAACTCCAAGGGGCATAGGCCGATACGATCTAAACGGGGCCGGTCGTCTCTCACCGATCGAGGAGATCCCCTATGACGTAAGGGATATCCTGCCGAAAGGGGGATCGCTTTACCTTGCGACCGATGTAGGGCTGATCAGATACGATCCATCCTCCGGCCGGAGTGAGGCATATAGGTCCCTTGCAGATAGAAATCCGCTCTTGAGCATGGGGGTCTCCAACATCGAATTCGACGGGGATTACGTATGGATGAGCAACTGGCGGGGCACCGTCAACGGCTGTATACTGAGATATCACCGTCCCACCCATACCTGGCGCAGATTCACAAGGTTCGATATCTTCAAAGATCC
>CAZHVH010000196.1:0-6672 GCA_964535855.1 uncultured bacterium | reverse complement strand
TGACGGGGATGGACACCCAGCTTTTCACGCCACAGATCATCTCGTTCGGGACGGGCTCCCTTGCACCGCTTCCGGCTTCAAGGTAGATGCACTTCATCCCCAGAAGCTCCCCGGCTAAGGCATGAGCACAGGCGATATCGATTTTATCCCGGGGTATCGGTCTCGTGCCGCTCATGAACTCGACCGAGGTGTAACTGCCACCTTCTATAAGCATATATCCGGTCGATATGGCCTCAAGTCCATACCTTCTTATAAGCGGCGCGGCTTTAACCTGCTCGCCTATGAGAAATTGGGGATTTCTGCCGCTTATGAGGCTTAAAAAGAGCACCGCATCTGCCAGAGCCGAAAGATGATGTGATGCGCCGGGAAAGAGGATGACCGGAAGGTGGGATACGGCCTTTATCCTCCCGATCACCTCATCCACGGAACCGTCCGTGAGGATGCTCGTGCCCACGAGGAAAGCGTCCACGCCCGAACTCGCCGCGACCTCGGCGATGCGGTCGATCTCCCGCATCTCAGCCCTGTCGGGGTCTATCAGCAGGAGGTACCCCGCCCCAAACCTATCTCTTACATCGATCAGATAGCGAAAAACACCGGATTTCATCTGTCTTGCAAGCAGCGTTCACCTCTACTTCGAAAACCCTTTCCTTGCGGATGAGATGTTGCCCGCTATGTCGGAGACCTTGACGGAGATCGTATGTGCTCCGGCGGCAAGACCCTTGAGATCGATCTTGAAAGATTCACCCTTAGAGTCGAAGAGACCGTCATCGGGGAAAAGCACCATCCAATCCTGGTTGTCCAACGAATAGGAGGCCGAGCGGAGCAGAGAGGTCGGATCGCTCGCCGAAAACGTCACCGTAACCTGATCTCCGGTGACCGCCACGGATATATCGGATATCGACGGCTGGCTGTTATCGACGAGGAACGGATCGCTGATCTTCTCCGCCACCTTGCTCATATCGGACGGATTGGAGGGCAGGTCGCTCGCCACCACTTTGACGTGATACCATCCGTCGGGTAGAGTGGATGAATCGAACTGATAGGAGCTCTTTCGGAGCTTCTCCTTGAGGAGCCTCCAGTTCCCCTCATCTATCCCCTTCAGATATACGGAGAAGATAAGTTTATCCCCATTCGGATCTCGCACCTGCCACTTGATCGTCTTAGTTTTACCGCCTTTGGCGCCGCCGGGAGAGGGTGTCTCTCTCTGCGGCGGTCCGATCTCCCTTCTGGCCCCCGCCCCTTTTGAATCGTCCCCGTCCACAGATATCTTAACGATCTCAGGCGGCACGTTTCCTTGGAGGTATGTCACCCAGACCGATTTCAGCTTCGGCGTTTGAGAGGGATCTGAGGTTTGCAGTTTGGCCCTCCACTGGATGAACCGTGAGGATGGGCTCTTTATAGGGGTGCCGTCGGAGGCCGCATAATCCTCGGACCAGTCGCTCCAGGTGTTATCGGGCTTAGAGGTGTTCCCCGATCTGGTGGCCAAAAGGACGCTCGTCCCCTGAGGCGTGTCGGCTTCCCAGAGTATGTTTCCCCACCTCGAGACGATCGAGGCGTCGAAGACCTTTGAGGTTATCTCCCCCTCTTTCGATCGATCCGGCGAGAGGCTATAAAGCACGCCGCCGTTTCCCGTTCCCAGATACAGGGATTTCTCGGATCGATATATGCTCAGAACCTGGGACGCCTCACATTTCGCCAGCATCGAGAACTGGCCGTCCGGCGTAAGGGAGTAGAGCTTGCCCGAATCGCCCGTCCCCACGAGCAACTTCCCCTCAGGGTCGAAGGAGAGGGAGAGAATAAGCGGGTCAGGTGAGGTCCAGATCTTCCGCACCACTCCATCGGATGAGATCAAATAGATCGAGGATTTCCTCTGCTCCTGTTCCCCCCCTCCAGGTCCGCTCGGTTGGGGCGGGGCGCCTGTTGTGGCGACCGCGTAGATATCGCCCTTCTCGTCTATGGCGAGGGTATGGATCTCCTTCTCCTGAGCGTCATATATCACCGATACCTTGCCCGTCTGAAGCGATATGGCGTAGATGATCCCGTTTCTATCGCCTCCGGCGTAAAGGGTATCGCCGCGCAGATACAGACACATGATGTTCGTCTCTTCCGAGTCGAAAAGCACCTCTCCTGCTCCCTCAGGCGTGATTTTGAAGACCTTGCCGTTGGAGCCCGTGGCGGCGTAGATATTTCCGGAGTCATCGATGGCCATATCCCAGACATATTTCTCGCCTGAGCTGAAGAAGGTGGAGGGAACCTTATCGGGGGTTATCTTGAAGATCAGCCCATCAGGCGCCGTTCCGGCGTAGATGTTGCCCGATTTGTCGATAAGCAGGGATTGAACGTTCACCTCGGGGGAGTCGAAGAAGATCTCGGCCTTCCCATCGGGCGAGATCCTGTATACCCTGCCTTCCTTTCCCGTCCCGGCGTATAGATTCCCCTGAGCGTCTTCCACAAGGTCCCAGATGAAATCCTCCTCTATATCGCTTATCTTATCCAGTTTAAACGAGAGGGTCACCTCACCTTTGCTGGATATCGAGACGCCCTTAGCCTCTCCTGCGGAGAAATCCTTGTAGCTCCTCTGCATCCAGATCTTCGTCTGTGTCGCCCCGGCCTGCAGAACGGCCAGGGAGATCAGGGAGAAAGCCATCAGGTAAATCGCAAACCTTCTCATGATTGCCTCCTTTTGCTCATCTTGCCCTCCGGCTCACTGTGAACCGGAGTATCTTGCTTCCGGACAGGACGAAATTGGTAGGGATCACCTCTCTCAGGAGGGTCGTTCCCTTGGTCATGCTGACCTCACCGGTTTGCTGTGAGGAGTTCATCACATAGAACATCGAGATCGGCAGATCGGGCAGCTCCTCACCGGAGATGGTGAGGCCGGGCATTGGGACGAACAGCTCCACCACAAGCCGATCGTTCTTCTCACCCTTCTGTATGATCTCCATAAGTTGGTTTATATTCCTGGGCACATATTTCTGAGGCGCTCGGCTTTTATCCCAGGAGAGAATCGCCGACGCGCTCCCGATGATCATCATCACGGGCCCCTCAGGGATATCCTTCGGGAGCTGAATTTCGAACGTTTTCTTTATGGAATTCTCCAGATATGGCCTGATGGAGAGGGTTAATTTGACCTTTTCCCCCGGTTTATAGACCTTTCTATCTATTCGCGCCCCCTCTATCAGGGCGGTGTTCCTTTTATCTTCGATCTTGACATCCAGTTCCACCCTTTCGATTTCCAGCTCCTGGAAGCTGTTCCTCATCAGCGTGGAGATGGGATATAGCAGGCTCGCTGCCGCCAGCCCCGGGGAAGCCTCGCCTGAGAAGATATCCTCCTTCACTATGGCCGGATATCCCTTAGGTTGTATAAGGGATTTGACCCTGACGGTGTACTTCCCCGTCTCTTTTTCGGCGGCGTTTACGGTATTCCACACGACTGAGGTAATGAAGGCTGGAGTGAGAAGTCTGTGTCTAGCTATCTCATAGCTATACTCCTCCACCTTGTTCTGAGGGGTGGTCACGTGGACCTTGACAGGTATATAACCGGGCACCTTGCCGACGACCCCGGCGCACGCGAACTCCCTATCCTGTTTCATCGCCCCGAACGGCTTAGTCGCTCCCGCCAGCTTAAACCCGCTGTAGAAGCTTGGGACGATACAATGGACGTATCCGCCGGAGAGGGGCAGATCCACCTCACCCTCGCCGAAGTCAGGGTGTCCGAATATGAGGATCTTATCTCCGTCACGATATGTGATCGTGCCGTAGCCGAAAGCTGTTAGATCACCTCTGACGAACTCCGTTCCCACCACGGCGCCGGGCTCTATGGGCGGTGACATATCGGGATATCCTCCTCCCCCACCCTCTACCAGCATAACGTCGTAATCTGAGAGCATGGCCTTGAGAGCCTTTGCGGCCCCCTCACAGAACCCGGATATGGCGATCGGCATTCTGACGGGTCTGAGCTCGCCTGAGGATCGGATCGGCTCATCTATAGATCGGTTCGCCTTCTCGTTTATCCTGGCCAGCATCTCCTCCGCTCTGAAGAAAGGCAACAGCCCAACTTCGCCCCGCAACCTCGGCTTCGGTCGTTCCATATAGTCGAGCACTTTGAGCATCGACTCTATCGGCGTTATGCCCATTATAGGTTCCTTGGAGAAGTAATAGGCATATGCGATAGCGCCTATCAGCCTGCCGTCGATATATACGGGGCTTCCGCTCATCCCGCCCACAACCCCTATCCTCTTGAAAAGATCATCCGTCCCGATCGCCCTTATGAGATCGCCCTTAGGGAAGGTGTTTTTCTGAACGCTGAGTACCTCCAGCTTCAGCTTCTCGATCTTCGTCCCCTGAATGACCGTCAGCGCCTCCCCTTTCATTCCGGGCCGTATCTCATCGACCGACATAAACCTGCTGGAATCCCATTTAAAGCCCATAAGCAGTGGCGTCAGGATAACAAGTGCCATGATAATCGGCGTTTGATGCCACCTTCTCATCCGCAAGGCTCACCTCTTATAGCCGATGACCATCGCCGGACGATGATCATCAGATTTTTCAACTCGCTCTTGTTTCCCTTGAGTGTAGTAATCTATGGCTAATTGTCCGCCGTCCACAACTCAACCGTCATTTGTAGTCATTAAGTCATTTGGCTTCGCCGTCATTGAGACGATAAATGACGACAAATGACAATAAATGACCTATAAGCGGCGGACGGTAGCTTTAAGAATCTCTGCTACACTCAGCGATAATATGAGCGTTTCAACTTGGCTTAATGATATCAGAGCCCATATCCTATGTCAAGTCTTGAGATCTGAGGGTCGAACGCCCTTTCGGTGTTTCCCGAAGCCGAAGAAAGTGGGATTGTAATTCCCTACGAAATCGACGTCGCTCTTCGGCGGGATCCGATCCTCCATCCCCACGCACCAGTAACAGGCATTTACGATCAGACGACGAAGGCCTTCGTTCAGCAGATCCACGGAGGCGCCCATGGTGGTGCAGAAGACACGGGACACCTTGCCGAGCTCCCCGGTGTAGGTCTTGATCCACGCCAACGGCATCAGCGGTTTATCCGGATTGGGTTTATCCGCGGGGCTCATCCCCAAAAGCACCTGTCCCCATACCAGCACCTTAGCGTCGCCAGTCAGGTCCCTGACCGTGTAGACGTCCGTCGGACCCCAGATATCCTCGACGCCCCTCAGGATCGGATGATCCTTCATCTCGTCGTTGATGATTCCGCGTGTGCTCTCCCTGCCGTGATGGCCATGATGGCTGACCCATGTCTCCCCTAGAACCTGCCTGCCGAATCCACCCTCAAACCCTTTCACCTTGCTGTCGAAGCTGTATTTGGCATAGGGACTGCTCTTGTTCCTGGTGTATCTGAAGGCGTGAGTCGCTGTCCTCAATCCCACGACGGGACCGCCGGAGTTTATGTAATCCACAATGTATCTCATCTGCTCATCCGGAAGCTCGCGGAACCGCGTGAAGATCACCATCAGATCGGCGGTCTCGAGGTTATGCAGCCCCGGGATGTTGGTCTGTATCTGAGGGTTGATCTCCCCTGTTTCCGGATCTACGGCGAAGAGCACGGTGCATTTGAATCCATGATGTACGGCCAAGATCTTTCCCAACATCGGCAGGGCCTCCTCAGACCTATACTCCTCATCGCCGCTTATAAGAACGATATGTTTGCCCTCGCCGGGCCCATCTCCACCTTCGTAGACAACCCAGGGTTTCTCCCTCTCGCCCATGATTTCCTCCCTTCACAGATGATCATACATGTGACCCTTAAGGATATCAGAGATCAGGAAAGTTTGTCAAGAAACCGACTCGACGGGAAGGCTTCCTCATCGAGCTGACAAGCGGAAACGCGGGGATAGGGCTTGCCATGGTGGCCGCCGTGAGGGGTTCCGATGCATGAGGATTTGAAACTCATTTCACATAGGGGGAAATCGAGTCAAAAGTCGTAGGAGTAATACAGTGCTATCCCTTTCTCCTTCGCATACTCCTCAACATCATACTCGGAGATCATATGCGTCACCAAAACCAAAAACAGATCCCCCAGAACATCCCTGAGGCGATTCACCTTCCTCCTCAGAAAACGATCCACATCTCTCTTTGAAAGCTGTGCCTTCCCCTCGCCGAGAATCGTAACTTCCCTGCCATCCTTGACCGCTTTGCCTATGATGTTGACCTCTATAGCCTTACCCTCCTTATCCCTGACATATGCCCTTTTGAGCCTTTCCCTGAGTTCAAGGCCGTAATCCCTTTTGAGTAGATCGGGGAGAGCCTTGAAGGCCTCGTTTTCCAGGGTATATCCCACAGTTATGGTTAATCCTCCGAGTTGTCTTCTTGTCTCCCTGTGTTCCTGAGCCAGCTTTCTCAGTTCCTCCTCAGTACGTATCTGTGCCTCAGCTAGTTCGTTCAATCTCTCTTCGGTTCGCTTCTGTGCCTCAGCCAGTTCGTTCAATCTCTCTTCGGTTCGCTTCTGTGCCTCGGCTAGCTCGTTCAATCTCTCTTCGGTTCGCTTCTGTGCCTCGGCTAGTTCGTTCAGCCTCTCCTCGGTTCGTTTCTGTGCCTCAGCCAGTTCGTTCAGCCTCTCCTCGGTTCGTTTCTGTGCCTCAGCCAGTTCATCTACACGCTTGGTCAGCTCACTCAGCCTTCTCTCGCTCTGCTTCTGTG
>CAZHVH010000195.1:0-6674 GCA_964535855.1 uncultured bacterium | reverse complement strand
GCGATGAGACCCACCGTCGACGCGGTGGCTCCGAGCGCCTTAGCGAATAACGGCAACACGGGGCTCTTGGACATCGTGGAGGAGAATATGGCGAACAACCCTATCCCGCATAACAGCCGAAACGGGGATATCTTCATCCCTCTTACCTCCCCTTCACTCCTTTGAGCGGAGCTTTTCATACAAAGCGTCGAACAAAGCCAATCCCTCTTCCAGGAGCGCCTCATCTCCCTCGCATTTCTCGCGCAGGGCCTGTATCACGAGATCTATTCCCGCGGCCTCACTGCGTCCGAACTTACCGTCCTTCAGGTCGACGTCGTGGACGATCTGGGCCAGCGTATTTAACGCGGGGTCGTCCGTCAGACCGAAGGATTTAAGCAAAGTCTCAAAAGTGCAGTCTTCCCCTCGATGGCTGAAAAAGGCGCCATATATGTCGAAGGGAATTCTCTCCTGAGAGGAAGGGGGGATCTGACCGGCAGGGACGAACTCAAAACGGGCGTTTGGGTCTAAAAATCGCCTGATCAACCACGCTGATGCTAATCTATCGATGTGCATCCCTGACCGAGTCAGCCAGATTTTACCCTGATATTCGGAGCGATTCAACGGCTTGTGCTCCCGCGAAAGCTCCGTTACAGGAACTTCTCCGGCCCTCCGTAAGGCGTCGGAGAAGGTTCTGAAGGCAATGATCGCCTCCTCCCTTCCGGGCGCTCCGAAGAAGTCTATCATCTGAATCTCATCCAATCTCGACCGCAGACGTCGTTCCTCCACTTTAAACCTCTCCATTACCCCTACGGGATCTCCCTGCACCGCCCGTTCGAACTCTTCGATCCTCCGGTTGCATTCCTCGATGAACCCCTCATAATCCTTCGCTCTCGCCTCCTGAAACAGACGTACGATCTCCTCTTCCTCTTCGTCGGACAACCCATATGCCAGGAGGAGGATGGCATCGCCTCCGCCATCGATGATCTCCTGGCATAACCATTGAAAGTCCTCCTCGCTCGTCTCGTTGTAGGGAAGAAGGTAGGCAGAACTTTTAAGGTTGATGGCGCCCAACTTCTGAAGTCTACGCCAGATTTTAACGCGTAGGTTCGAAGATCGGGTGGGAAGCTGATAGAGAAGTAAAAGCCATCCAAGCCGCTGTGTTTTACCCATCGGATCGCCTCGATGTAATATCTATTTAATAGTGTAACATATATTACAAAACCAGTCAACCTGTCCTGGGCCGGAACAGATCTGCCCCAAATCGTGCACTCCTGCACGATTTGGGGCATTCTTTCGAATTCCAGATAACGATCAACCTAGACATCATAAGGTTCCCTGCACGGCATATTTTTTGCTTCTGGATCGGGATTAAGATCCAAAGTGGGAAGGGGGCTATGAAGGAAGCCAGATTCTCGCTAAGTCTCTTTATTCCCTGGTCTAAGCGATTAGGTGGCGATATGGGTCATGATAAAATCGCTCGGGTGACGATATTACCGATCTTTATCCCGCTCCTGATCCTATCAGGATGTGGGGAGGATTTAGCCAAACCTGAAGCGCCGAAACCAATTAAGACCGATGAGACTCTGGGGCAAATCCTCCTCTCCATCCCAATGCCTCCGGGGTCACAGCCTAACGGCCTTGCCTGGGATGGCGATAGCCTGTGGGTAAGCTCATACATGAGAAGGAGTGGACTTCACAGGGTTGATCCCGATATGGGGGAGGTGTTTGGCCCTTACAACTTCGCCGATACGGGTGAAAGGGTGGATTATTCGGGGTTGACCTCTTGCCCAGGTTATCTCTGGGTGGCTCTATCCAATGGAGGACCGATCTATAAGCTCGACCTCTCCACGTTTAAAGCGGTCCATTCCATCCCCTCTCCGTTTCCGCCGAATAAAGCCGGCAATTCCCGAATCGAGGATCTCGCCTGGGATGGCGAGGCACTTTGGGTTGCCGGCGTTGGCGGCAGCGGACATGAGATCCGGAGGGTTAACCCTGAAAATGGGTCCACGTTAGCCTGTTTTAGGATCGAGGGCGGCCTAGGAGGACCTGCGGTTGGCCTCGCTTATGGCGGCGGATATCTCTGGCTTGCCTCAGGAGGAAAGATTCGAAAGATCGACCCTCAGAATTTCGAGACCTTGCTGGAGTTCCCGATAAGGTCGGGTATGGAAGGCCTAGCCTATGTGAACGGTTACCTTTGGGCCGCTTCGTTCTCTGAGGGGATGATCCACAGGATCTCACTTGCACCTTTAAGGAGGAAGAGGATCTACGTTGACGAAGGAAATAGAGGCCTCGAAGATGGGTCCCGTGCACATCCCTATAACACGATTCAGGAGGGGATCAGCGCTGCTGAATACGGCGATGACGTGGTAGTTGCCGCCGGAACATATCAGGGCGGTTTGAGGCTGAGGGAGGGAATAGACCTCATAGGCTCAGGGGTGGATGAGACGATTATACTTTTACCGCCAAATGAGATGATAAAAGCCATAAAGGCGAACGATATCACCATCAGCGGTTTCACCATCATCTGTCAGGGCGAGAGACGGGAGAGTTTCTGGAGTGCCATCTGGTGTGAGGAATCGAAAAACGTCAGGATATCTAATAATATCATCACCATGACCGACACTTACATGTCGGGGGCCGGTATCCTCATAAGGGAATCCCCCAAAGCGGTGATCTCGAATAACATAATCATCGGCGGCTTCTTCCACGGCATCTTATTCTGGAATAGAACCTTAGATGGAAGTCGCGGAGCGAGGGTTGAGAACAACACGATATCCCAGGCGTATGAAGCTGTCCATTGCTCCTCTTCCTCCCCTTTTCTGAAGGACAACACCATCATGCAAAATAAAGAGGGCGTTCACTGTTATTCTTCCTCGCCGAAGCTTGAGGACAACCGGATCATCAACAACGAAATAGGCGTTCGGTGCAGAGTGAGATCTAATCCCGATCTAGGCGGAGGAGAGGGAGGAAGCCGTGGTCATAACAGTATCTATAACAGCAGATTGGATGTGTATAACGAAACGGACAATACCATCAAGGCTGAGAATAACTGGTGGGGACAGCCAGATCCGGACCCATCTCGATTTTCCGGTCCCGTGAATTATATCCCTTTCCTTAAAAGGGAAGCGAGGAACTAAGCTCGCAATTCGAAATTCCTGATCCCCCTTGTTCCCTTCCCTCTCACCGAGTGTGTGATACGTAAAGCATAGGGTGTCATACGCACCGCTCTTGACATAATACGCTTTACGCACCTACGCATTACGGTTTACCTCTGCTATAATTTATGAGCGAATCCAGCTATGGGAGGAGATTATCATGGTTCGACGGGAAGTTCGATGGGAACGTATGTTCCCTGATGAGTTGGAGGAGGCGATCAGGGAATGTCCGATCGTCTATCTGCCGTATGGCCTCTGCGAACCCCATGGGCCTCAGAACGCCCTTGGGATGGACGGGCTGCGAGCACATGCGATCTCGTGTATCGCCGCCCGTGAACATGGAGGGATTGTGGCTCCCCCGTTCTTCTGGCACATCCACGAACAGGGCGGCTACGGCATGTGGGCATACCGACGCATAGGTGAGGTAAGGCCGTGGTTAACAGCGATCCCATCATGGCTGTTTTTCAAAAACATGTGCTATCATATCCGAACCGTCGATGCTATGGGATTTCATGGGGCCATCATCTTCTCCGGACATGCCGGCCCACATAACGAGGATTTCCCCGTACTGATGGAGATACTGCAGCCACATTTCGCCGTCCGCCTGTCCTATGTCATCGGTTTAGGGACACACCGATCCCGCTTCCCCGATGGCAGAGGTATGGGAGGACACGCGGGAAGGGGTGAGACCTCCATCCTGTGGGCAGTTGAACCCGAATGCGTTGATCTGTCTCGAATTCCACCTCCAGAAACGCCCGGACCACACTTCGCCATGGGAGATGATGCGAGGGAGTCGAATCGGAAAGTGGGGGAGGAGATGGTGTCGGATATCGTGGAGCTATTGGCGAGCAGGGCTAGGGAGCTGCTGGAGGAGTATGATCGGCTGAAGCCGGAACATAAACCTCTCACCTTTGAGGAGGTCGAGGTGATCTGGGAACGCGAGATCCGTCCTCGACTTAAGGAGTTCGCCTCAATGCAGGATGGAGAGGAATCACCGCCGCCAAACTCCCGATGGTATCCGAACTGGCATGTTCCCGATAAGATGAAGTAAGACGAGCCTGCAGCCTTGACACATCGCTTACCTGGAGTGGTATAATAATGTCGCTTGAAATCCACAACACCGGAGAGCTGAGTTCATGGAGGAAAGAGTCAAGGTAGATCTGATCGTTGTCGGTGGAGGTCCGGCCGGATTAATGGCTGCCGCAGCGGCCGCAAAAGAGGGACTTGATGTGGTGGTTGTGGAAAGAGGGGAATACTCCGGCGCCAAGAACGTCGGCGGCCTGCTTTACGGGACGATCCTCAGTGAACTGATACCCGATTTCCACGAGCGTGCTCCGATAGAGAGATTCGTCTCGAAGAGAATCTTAACCTTCCTCACCCCCGACAAACACATCTCACTGAGCTTTGGATCAGATGAGTGGACCAAACCTCCATTCAACAACACCTACATCGTTCACCGCTCGCAGTTCGACAGATGGCTCGCTGGAGAGGTGGAGGAGATGGGGGCTACCCTGCTGGATGGAACGGTTGTGGATGATCTGATCTACGATGGGGATAAAGCGATTGGAGTCAGAATCAGGGGCGAGGAAGAGGAGGAGTTCTTCTCAGATGTGGTCATACTGGCCGACGGCGCCAACCCCCTGATTACCGAATCGGCGGTCGAGAGATTGGGGATGAGAAAAGGGAAGAAGGAACAGCAGTACGCCATCGGGGTCAAAGAGATCATCGCTCTGCCGAGGGAAAAGATAGAGGACAGGTTCAACCTAGATGGCGATGAAGGAGCAGCATTGGATTTCTTCGGGGCACCGTTCGAAAGGCTGGTCGGCGGAGGGTTTATCTACACCTGCAGGGAGACCCTCTCGATAGGTGTCGCGGCCAAATTGGAGACGATGGTCCAGGCGAAGATGAACCCGAACGATCTGATCGAGGGCTTTAAGAGACATCCCTTCGTCAAAAAGCTGATAGAGGGCGGTGAACTCCTGGAGTACTCCGCACACCTGATCCCGGAAGGCGGTCGAAAAGCCGTTCCACAGCTATCGGCAAACGGGGTGATGATCGTCGGCGACGCGGCCGGATTCGTTAACGCCTCACTCTACAAGGAGGGTACCAACCACGCGATGGAATCCGGCAGATACGCCGGGCTGACAGCAGCCGAGGCCAAAGGAAAAGGGGATTTCTCGCGCCAAACGCTTTCCGAATACGAGAGGAAGCTCTCACAGGGCGTTGTGATGAAGGATCTCGAAAAGTATGAGAGATTCCCGGAGATACTGGATACAACGCCTGAGCTCCTCTCCCTCTATCCGAAGAAGATCGTCGATACGGTGGTGAGTTTCTTCTCGGTAACCGGCGAGCCTAAGTCTGAGATACAGAAAAGGGCTATCAAGGAGTTCTTCAGGGGGTTACCGAAACTCAAGCTGATCGGTCATCTGCTTAAAGCCAAAAAGTTGATCTGATCGCTGTGAGGTGAAGACGTGGTGGATATATTGGAGCTGACGCTCGAGGATAAGCTTTACAGAACCAGATATGAACCCGATCCAGATAACCCTCATATCGAGGTCGATCAGAAGCTATGTGCCGTATGTCAGGACAGACCATGTCTGTTTATCTGTCCAGCTGGGGTGTATAAGACCGATCCTAACGATGAGGCGAGGATCATAGTCTCCCATGAGAACTGCCTTGAATGCGGCACATGTCGCAAGATCTGTCCCCAGGGAGCTATAAAATGGAGGTTCCCCGACGGGGGAATGGGAGTTAAATACAGATTCGGATGAGGAAACGGAGGATCGAACTATGCCCTATAACTCAATCGTTATCGTAAGGGAGATATGGGACACGAGGGATCTGGTGGGAAGCATCGTCGAGGAAGGCAAGATCAGAGAGGATAAGCTCACGACGAGGTTTGAACCGGAGGATCTAAACGCCCTGGAGATGGCGCTTCGGATCAAAGATCAGCATGGCGGTAAGGTGATCGCCATCTCGATCGGTCAGCCTAAGGAGGTCGACGTTCTGAGGGAATGCCTCTACAGAGGAGTCGACGAGGTGATCAGGCTGGATGATCCCGCCTTTGCCGATCTGGATTCGCTCGCCGCCGGATATGTCCTCGCTCAGGCCATAAGGAGGATAGGCGAGTTCGATCTGATCCTATCGGGAGTAAATGTGCCTGAGGGCGAAAACTCCCTTTTGGCAAGCCACATCGCTCAGTTCCTCGGAGTAGAACAGATCAGCTACGTCGATGATATCGAGGAGATATCAGATGGGAAGGTCCTCTGTAAAAAAGCCGTGGAGATGGGGTATGAATACATCGAGGTCAAGCTCCCCGCCCTTCTCATAGTCGGCGTGGCTCTGGTGAAGGATGATCCCAGGGCTCCCAGAAGCGCTAAGGCCAGATTGAAGCTGAAGTATAAGAAAACCTCCATTCCCACATGGCGAGCTGAGGATATCGGGGTCTCGGATCTCTCCGAGCTGAAGGCCGTTCGAGTTTCCGGATACGATCCCATCCCTGAGAAAGCTATAGAGTCGAAGGAGGTAGATCCGGAGGAC
>CAZHVH010000194.1:5371-6693 GCA_964535855.1 uncultured bacterium | reverse complement strand
TAGGGTGCCGAGATAGCTCAGTCGGCAGAGCAGAGGACTGAAAATCCTCGTGTCGGCGGTTCGATTCCGCCTCTCGGCACCATTTAATTATGCCGGCGTAGCTCAGAGGCAGAGCAGCTGATTCGTAATCAGCTAGTCGGAGGTTCGAGTCCTCTCGCCGGCTTTTCCCTTCCTCTCCCAGGCCCTTAAACCTTTCCTGACTCCGAATCGTCCAATTTCCAGGAATTCGATGGATGACAGGGATTTAGACTACATTCTGGTGAAGAGATTTCAGGAAGGCGATTTTGAAGCCTTCAATGAACTGGTCAGGCGATACAGAAAGCGAGTTTACGAGATAGCTTACAACTTCACGCATAACCCCGATGATGCGCTCGACCTGACACAGGAGATCTTCCTGCGCGCCTTCAAATCGCTGGGGACATTCAAGCATAAATCCTCCTTCTATACCTGGCTTTACAGCATCTCAAGGAACTATTGTATAGACTATACAAGGCGCAAAAAGAGATACCACGAGATGGAGATCAACGAGAACCTGCCTCATAAAAGCGAGGATTACCTATACAGCGGCAGCAGAGTTCCATCACCGGACGATAAGGTGGAGCGTGAGGAGCTGAGAAGGAAGATAGAGGAAGCGATAGACAGCCTTCCCGATATGCAGAGGCAGGTCTTCATCCTTCGATACTATGAGGGTTTACCCCTGAAGGAGATAGCAAAGGTTTTAAACAGAAGCATTGGAACCGTGAAGGCAAATCTGTTTCACGCCACACGGAAGTTAAGGGAGATGTTATCACCATATGTGCGCGGGGAGGAAAAATCATGATGAAATGTGACAAGATATCCGATCTGCTTCCAGGATATATCGAGGGCGCTCTCAAACCTCGTAAGGAGAGGCAGATCGCAGAGCACTTGGCGAGATGTCCGAGGTGCAGAGAGGAGGAAATGGAGCTGAGGAGAACGATCGAGCTCGCCTCCAGTCTGGAGATGGAATATCCGAGCGAGGAGAGGTGGAACCAGTTCATGACCGATCTACATAAACGTATCGAGGAGGAGATGCTCATACATTCACTTAGAAAACCCAGATTTGCCCAGTTTCTTCCGATAGCAGGGTTCGCCGCTTTGGTGCTCTCGATCTTCCTGTTGATGGTGACGATCGGGATCAAGCTTTCCCCTATGCTTACAGGCGCTTCACCATCCGATGAAACGGTCAGAATTCAGCAGGCTGATATACGTCCCTATCTCTCTATGTTGATCGATAACACCCAGGTGAAGCAGATCGAGAGAATGGCCGTGCCGGCCGAGGATGAAACTCAATCCGATATCTA
>CAZHVH010000194.1:3873-5271 GCA_964535855.1 uncultured bacterium | reverse complement strand
CTCGATATCGTTAAGATCTGGAAGGCGACGAAGGAGCTGGAGCTCACCCCGGATCAGCTCAAGACGTTCATCCCCAAGTTCAACCGGATCGATGAGATCAAACGACGATATTATAACGACAGGAAAAACCTGGTAAAAAGGATAAAGGAACTCACCGCGAGTGAAGAGCCTTCCGAATCCTTGCTTGAATCGCTTCTTCAACAGCTTAAGGCCCTGGACGATAGGTTCCATGCCGACATAGAGCGGGCTTATGATGAACTCAACTCCGATCTGACCATCACTCAGCGGGCAAGGCTGGTTCTCTTTTTGGAAAACTACAAGCGCGATCTAAGAAGGATACTGATGCAACTGAGGGAGATGGCGGAAAGCAGAAGAAGATAAATTGACAGGCGGTTGAATTGGGTGTATAATTTCTGATGCCAAGCCAGAGACGTGGAGGTTATCCTTGATGCGGAACCGGAGATATGTGCTTCATATCCTGTTGATCCTGGTCTTCGCGGGTGCTCTGACGGCGGCGCTGAAGATAGGTCAAAGCGATGACGCGAACCGATCGAGCGATCGGACCACGATTATTCAGCTCCAAAGGACTCTCATCGAAGTCATCCAGATGACCCGCGAGAACTACTACCGGGAGGTCGACGTCAAAAAGATGATGGAGGGCGCCATTAAGGGCGCTTTGGCTTCCCTGGGAGATCCATACACCTTCTATCAAAGCCCTGAAGATCAAAAGCGGGAGCGTGAGAACCTGTTCGAAGCTCAGTTCGGCGGGATAGGAATACGCATCTACGAGGACAAAGGGTTCATAAAGATAGCGATGCCCCTTCCCAATACTCCCGCCTCGCGCGCCGGGCTTCAACCCGGGGATATCATCCTAAAGGTCGATGGGAAAACAGCCGTGCTCGGAGCCGAGACGGGGCTTAATATCTACGACGTCGTGGATATGCTCCGTGGCAAACCGAATACCCCTGTCACCGTTACGATCAAACGGAGGGGCAGAGCGGAGCCGTTCGATGTGACCCTCATCAGACAGGTGATAGATATAGAAAGCGTCAGATATGCCATGCTCCCGGATAAGATAGGCTATATCTGGGTGATGAGCTTCACCGGTAAGACGGAGCAGGAGTTCGCCAAAGCGGTGAACGAGCTCAAAAAACAGGGGATGGAGGCGCTGATACTGGATCTGAGATGGGATTCAGGAGGTCTGCTTTCAGCTGCCAAAGCGATTGCCGATGCCTTCCTCTCAGAGGGCGTTATCGTCTCGACAAAGGGCAGAAGGAAAGAGTTCAACAACGTCTTCATGGCTGATGAGAAGACGCTTGTACCAAACGATATGGATCTCGTCGTGCTCGTCAATGAGGTGAGCGCAAGTGGTTCGGAGATCGTAGCCGGAGCGATCAA
>CAZHVH010000194.1:0-3773 GCA_964535855.1 uncultured bacterium | reverse complement strand
GGAGTGTTGGAGAATTTCGTCATCTCCTGTATCGAGTCATACGAAAAGAAAAACGGTAAGACACCTAAGGACTTCAAACTGATCGAAGCGAAGCTGCCACAGTTGATGAAAAAGCTGAGGAAAGAGGGAATAAACCTAGACGAGGGGATAGTTAAAATCGAGGCGCGTAAGGTCTTCGACATGAACGTCGGAATATCCAGAGTGCCTGATCCGGACACGGATAAACAGCTCCAGAAGGCGATCGAGGTCATCAAAAACGGAATGGTCGCCAAAGCGCTTTCCTCCGAAAAACCCATAAAGATGTAGGCCCAATTGGACAAATGAGGGCGGCAGATCCTGACGAAGCCGCCCTTTTTCTTTTCTAAGGAGGATGAGATGCCGGTATTTGAGGCCCAGCAATTGAAGGAGATAGCGCTCTCGATCTTCAAATCGGCCGGTGTTCCCGATGATGAGGCCGAAACGGTCTCACAGGCTCTCATCAACGCCAACCTCGCTGGCCATGACTCACATGGAGTGATCAGGATCCCCCAGTATATCGATATGCTGCTCAAAGGGATGATAAGGCCCGGTGAGGGGATAGAGATCCTCCGCGAAACCCCGACCACGGCGGTGATAGACGGGAGATGGGGTTTCGGCCAGGTGGTGGCCTCAAAAACGATGAGAATGGCGATCGATAAAGCCAGGGAAAATCACCTGGGGGCTGTTGCGGCGCGAAGATGCAATCATGTGGGCCGGATAGGAGATTACGCCGAGATGGCCGCTCGTGAGGGCATGATCGGGATGGTGACGGTCAACAATCACGGCGCGGGATTACTGGTCGCTCCATGGGGTGGAAGGGAGAGGAGGCTCTCGACTAACCCGATCTCCTTCGCCATCCCTCGCGGCGAGGATGAGCCGATCGTGCTGGATATAACCACAAGCGTCGCCGCCGAGGGCAAGGTAAGGGTCAAACGAAACAAAGGAGAGAAATTGCCCGATGGATGGATAATTGACCACGAGGGCAAACCCTCAACCGATCCGAACGATTTATACGGCTCAGAAGGCACCCCTCCAGGCGCACTCCTGCCGATGGGAGGGCGGGTCGGATATAAGGGGTTCGGATTAAGCGTGGTGGTGGATGTGCTCTCAGGGGCCCTCTCAGGGGCAGGCTGTAGTGGAAAGCCGGGATCGAGACTCGGGAACTCCATCTTCGCCCTCGCCATCAACATCGAGGGATTCAGGCCGATCGGGGATTTCAAATCGGAGGTCGATCGGTTCGTCCAGTTCATAAAATCCTGTCCGCTCGCCCCAGGATTCGACGAGATCCTGATGCCAGGCGAGCCTGAAAGCCGGACGAGGGAGGAAAGGTTACATGATGGGATCTTCGTGGACGACGTCACCTGGAGCCAGATCGTTGAGGCGGCTCAGAAGGTGGGAGCGAGGATATGATGGAGGTGAAGGAGCATGAAATGGCCGGTGCTTACGCGCTACGAGGGTGAACGACTTTCACAGATCGCCTTTCCATTGGGAGGGATCGGGACAGGGACGGTGAGCCTAGGGGGAAGGGGGAACCTCAGGGATTGGGAGATCATGAACCGTCCATCGAAGGGATTTTCGCCTAAGGATACCTTCTTCGCCATATGGGTGGAGGGTGAACCTCCCATGACCAGGGTCCTGGAAGGTATCCTGCAGCCGCCCTATGAGGGGGATTTCGGCGTGGATGAGACAGCAGCCGGGTTGCCACGCTTCAGGGAAACTCTCTTCGAGGCGGCATATCCGCTGGCTCAGCTCCATTTGAAAGATCCTTCCGTCCCGATCGCCGTTCGTCTTGAGGCCTTTAATCCCCTTATACCGCTCGATGCCGATCGATCCGGGCTTCCGATCGCCGTGTTCCGTTTCCTTCTCTTAAACCCGACATCCTCCTCCCTGAAGGTCTCCATAGCCTTCAGCATTGAGAATTTCATCGGCTATGACGGCGTTGAGGGTAAGGCGGAAGGAGGGGTGATAGATTACCTTGAGGAAGAGGGGATCAAGGGGCTATTCCTTCGCTCCGAAAAGGTCCCCAGGGAATCGCCGCAGTGGGGAACGATCGCCTTTGCAGCCCTGGACGGCGATGTGAGCCACAGGGACTGGATAGCGAACAGGGCATGGAGGAGCGATCTGCTGGAATTCTGGGATGATTTCTCCGAAGATGGGATTTTAAACGGCCACGATGACCCCGAAGCGACTCACTCGTCCCTGGCGTCCTCATGTACCGTCCCGCCGGGTGGAAAGGAGAAACTCACCTTCATCCTCGCCTGGCATTTCCCAAACAGAACGGCTAAAACCTGCGGCTGGGGCCTCTCGAAGGGGGAGGATGTCGGATATGTGGGCAACTATTACACGATGAGATTTAAAGATGCCTGGGATGTGATCCTCCGGGTGAAGGATGAGCTTGAGGAGCTTGAGCGTCGGACGGTGCAGTTCGTCGAAACGATCTGTTCGAGCACCCTGCCCCAGCCGGTCAAGGAGGCCGCTCTGAACAATCTCTCGACGCTGAGATGTCAGACCTGCTTCCGGACGGCCGATGGCCGCTTCTTCGGTTTCGAAGGCTGCTCCTCGAAATCGGGCTGTTGTTTCGGCTCGTGCACGCACGTTTGGAACTACGAGCAGGCAACTGCCTTCCTCTTCCCTCAACTCGCCAGGAGCATGAGGGAGGTCGAGTTCGCCTTCAGCACCACCGATGCCGGTGCTATGGCATTCCGGACGCCCCTGCCTCTGAAAAAGGCTGAGGACCCCGTCAGAACCGCTGCTGACGGCCAGATGGGCTGTATCATGAAGCTCTACAGGGAATGGCAGCTTTCGGGCGACGATCAGTTCCTGGAGGAGATGTGGCCCCAGGCCAAAAAGGCTCTCTCCTATGCCTGGAAGAAAGGCTCCTGGGACGCCGACGAGGACGGTGTGATGGAGGGCGAACAGCATAACACATATGACGTGGAGTTTTACGGGCCGAACCCGATGATGGAATGCTGGTATCTCGGAGCGTTGCGTGCCGCCGAGAAAATGGCCGTGGCGATGGGGGATGAGGAGTTCGCCGAACGATGTAGGATGCTGTTTGAAAGGGGAAGCGGATGGACGGATGAGAACCTCTTCAACGGGGAATATTACGAACAGAAGATCGACCCCGACCATCCCGATTATCAGTTCGGATCAGGATGTCTGATAGATCAGATGGTCGGCCAATACATGGCCCACGTCCTGGGATTAGGTCATCTGCTGAAGCCGGAGAACATTCGATCGGCGCTCAGATCGATCTACAGGTATAACTTCAAAAGGGACCTCTACGATCACCCGAACGTGATGCGCACCTTTGCGCTGAACGACGAATCGGCAACTTTGATATGCACCTGGCCGAAGGGCGACCGTCCCAAACGGCCCTTCCCCTATTTCAGCGAGGTGATGACCGGATTTGAATATCAGTTTGCCGTGCACATGATCTATGAGGATATGGTCGAGGAAGGTATCGAGGTGATAGAGAGCATCAGAAGGCGATACGACGGGCTGAGGAGAAACCCGTGGAACGAGGCCGAATGTGGAAATCACTACGCCAGGGCGATGGCGAGCTGGGGAGCGATTCTAGCCCTATCGGGATACCGATACAGCGGCGTCGAGAGGATGATCCGCTTCGCCCCTAAGATCAACGTGGATGACTTCTACGTGTTCTGGTCAACGCCAGGTGGATGGGGAGGCTTTAGGCAGAGGATCGAGGATAAGGGTAAATCGCTGAGCGCCGAGCTCTCCGTGATATCCGGCCG
>CAZHVH010000193.1:0-6758 GCA_964535855.1 uncultured bacterium | reverse complement strand
AAGGTCATGCAGGCCGATCTGCGCTCCATCGGGATAACCGATTACGGCCAGCCAAGCGGCGGTGGTCTGGAGCTTTTCTTCAACGACAAACCCATGACGCTGGCGCGGTATCCGAATGAGGGTTTCATGCGTATCGCCGACGTGGTCGTCCATAATGGACATCAGATCCACGGCATCAAAGGCAGCAAGATCGGCAAATTCTATTATGAAGGAGACCGGCCCAAGCGGTGGGTCGGTGAGAAGGACCCATGGCTGCACGGATACTGGTTCTGGGACTGGTCCGATCAGCGACACAGGATCGAGTCGATAGATACTGAGAAACGGATTATCTCCGTCGCTCCGCCCTATCACGGCTACGGATATCGCAAAGGTCAATGGTTTTACGCCTATAACATCCTCGCCGAGCTGGACAGCCCCGGCGAGTGGTATCTCGACAGGGAAAGAGGTATCCTCTATTTCTGGCCGCCCGGCGATATCGAAAGCGGCCGCCCGACGGTCTCCACCATCTCCACGTTGGTGGAGATGAGGGACGTCTCACATGTGACTCTGCAGGGGTTTATCCTGGAGGTGGCGCGGGGCAACGCGGTTACGATCACAAACGGCGAGGAGGATCGAATCATCGACTGCACCATCCGCAACATCCACGGATGGGCGGTGCGGATCTCCGGCGGGAAAGGGGATAAGGTGACGGGATGTGAGATCTATAACCTTGGACATGGCGGCATAGCCCTGAGCGGCGGCGATCGGGAGAGATTGATTCCCGCCGGGCATCTCGCCGAGAACAACCACATCCACCACTATGGCCGGTGGAAGAGGATGTACACCCCCGCCGTCTCGTTGAGCGGCGTCGGCAACCGGGCAAGGCATAACCTCATCCACGATGCGCCGCACCAGGCGGTCGCTTTCAGCGGCAACGACCATCTGATCGAGTTCAACGAGATCCATCGCGTATGCCTCGAATCCAACGACGCCGGGGCGATCTACAGCGGGCGTGATTGGACATGGCGGGGGACCGTCATCCGATACAACTTCTTCCATCACATCAACGGATTTCAGGGGCGGGGATGTATGGGCGTTTATCTGGATGACATGTTGTGCGGGACGATCATCTACGGCAACATCTTCTATCGCGTAACCCGCGCCGCTTTCATAGGCGGCGGGAGGGATAACGTCGTGGAGAACAACATCTTCGTGGAATGCAGCCCGGCCGTGCACGTGGACGCCCGTGCGATGGGATGGGCATCTTATCACGTGAACACGACGATGGTGGAACGGTTGAACAGGGTGCCGTATAAGAAGCCGCCCTGGAGCGAGAGATATCCAGAGCTGGTGAACATCCTGGAGGACGAGCCGGCCGCGCCCAAGGGGAACAGGATCATCCGTAACGTCTGCTGGAAAGGGAAATGGCTGGAGATCGAGGAGAGGGCGAAGCCTTACGTGCGATTTGAGGACAACCTCATCGATCAAGATCCGCTCCTCGTGGATGTCGAGGGGATGGATTTCCGCCTACGCCCCGATTCCCCTGCATATAAGATCGGGTTTAAGCCCATCCCCTTCGAAAAGATAGGCCCTTACAGGGAGGATAGCACACGGTGAAAGCCCTTTTAGCCGCCTTCCGATGCGTTCTGGTACCATCGGATCAGGCTTCTCAGATATTCCGAAGGGGTGCCGATGTCGAACCTCTCGCCCTCGACGATGTATCCCAGCATACCCTCTGATCTTATGAGCTCATCCATCGCATCGCGCAGTTGGACCTCACGCTCCGAGGGGGTCTCGGCGATCATCCTCTCGAGCACATCGAATACACTCGGGCTCAGCACGTCTATCCCGAAGTTGCCGAGATACCCCTCAACCCCTTCGATTTTAAGGTTCTCCCTGGCGTAGGATGGATCAGGCTTCTCCACCAACCTCTCAAGCATCAGGATGCGATCCTCGCCCGGCAGAAACCGGCCCGATACGATCCCCACAGATCGAACCCGATCCTCATCGATGACCGTCAACCCCGTGACGTTGAGGGAGAACCTCTCGAAGATCTCCATAACCTGGGCGATACATCGTTTCCCGGAGCCTGAACGATAGAGATGATCGCCCAAGCTCACCACAAAGGGATCATCTCCCACAAGTTTCTTGGCGCAGTATACGGCATGGCCGAAGCCCCGCGGCTCGCTCTGGAAGGCGAATCTGACGAGATCGCCCAACTTTCTCCTCTCGCTTTCTATATGGGCCAGCCGCGTCTCTCCCCTTATTTGAGGGGGAGGTGGGTCGAAGAGGTATCTCGCTATCATCTCATCCTGTCCGGGCCGAACGACCAGACAGATCTCCTCGATCCCCGACTCAGCGGCCTCAAGCAGTATGAGATGAAGGGCGGGCTTGGCGAATCCATCTACGTCTATCACCGGAAGGAAAGCCTTGGGAACTACTTTTGTGAGGGGATACATCCTCGTGCCGAGGCCGGCAAGGGGGATGACGCATTTTCTGACCTTCATTCTATCTCCCCGTTCGATGCACTTCGATCCCATATAACGCCGCTCCATCGGATGATCCGATGAACAGATCGGGTTTAAGGCCCGTGGCCGAGCGGTATCGGCTGCATATCTCCTCCAGCGCCCAGTCGGAATCGCTCGAGCACATCACCGCCACCGTCCCGCCGCCTCCTCCACCGGTTATCTTCGCCCCGAAGATCCCCATCTCAACTCCCAGCTTGCGAGCAAACCTGACGATCATATCCACCTCCCTGCACCCCAGCCCCGCCCGGTATTTATAGCTCCAATGCGAGCTGTACATGAGCGAACCTGCCCTCCTAAGCGTCGGGACCGCATCTTTAAGCGAGTCGAACCGGCTCAGGGATTTGATCAACCTGATGAACCTCTCGACCCTCCTGTTTTCGTAGATCGGATGTTCTGTGCAGCTCCGCACCCGATAGACCTCTTCGGATTCGACCGCGGTGACCGTATCAACCGTATCTCCGTATCGCTTGAGAAACTCCTCTCCCCTTATCCTGAGCGGCAGGGCGCTGATAAATCTGTTCCTGAACTCCTCGGGCGACACCTCACAGAGGTATCTCGCCTTCAGATCGAACCCGCGCAGCATGATCGTGAACCCCATAAAGGTCGCCGTTCTGGTTTTCGTATAGGCCTCGCCCGCCGTGCTCCTTTTGACGCGGGAGTTTATCCCGACGAACCGGATGAAATCGGGTATTTCGACCTGTTCCAGAACCTCGCCGGGACGGCAGAGGATGGATATGAGTCTGTTCCTGCGTCCCATAACCGAAGTTATCTGATCCATGATCCCACATGGCGCACCGACGATCCGATTCTCCACGATCTGACAGAGGCTCGCTATCCTCATCGGATCGAGTTTCAGGCCGTAACACGCCAGTATTGAGCACATCGATGCGACCTCCAGCGCCGCCGACGAGCTTATCCCTGCTCCCATGGGAACGGTGCTGTCTATCAGGATGTTCGCCCCACACGGGAATCGCTCCACAACCCCTTCGTGTATCAGGACGGGGAAGGCGCCCAGCACATATCCGGCCCATCTTCTCTTGGGATTAGATGAGAAAAGGGAGCGAAGCTGGTCGTAGGACTTGAACAGGTCGTAGATGGAAAGCTCCACCTTCGGATCGAACCCCTCTCCCTCGGCGTTCAGGCTCAGCACCCGGAGCTTATCGTCCTTCCTGCGCTGACATCCGACCGTGACGGCGTTCTCCAGGGGCATCTCAAAGACGTTTGAGCCGCTATAGTCGGCGATCCCGCCCATGACGTCCAGCCGCCCCGGCGCGCGGGAGAGGAATACATCCTCGCCGGAATCGAACCACCCCTCCCTAAATTTCATGATCTCACTCCGATTCCATGATCTGCGTGGCGGCCCTGTATATCCCCTCCTCATCTATCCCGCATATCCTGTGTAATGTTTTCAGATCTCCGTGTTCGATGAACCTGTCGGGGATGCCGAGCCGCTTGACCTTAACGGCGACGCCCCTATCCATCAGGAGCTCGTAGACGGCGCTGCCGAATCCCCCTGCCAGGACGTGATCCTCCACGGTGATGACCCTGCCGATCCGAGAGCTCATATCCAGTATCATCTCCTCATCCAGGGGCTTGACGAATCTGGAGTTGACCACCGTTGCCTTTATCCTCCCCTCGGTCTCAAGCCTCTCAGCGGCTCTCAGGGCGGGATGGACGGTTCGACCTATGGCCAGGATCAGGAGATCGTCCCCCTCCCTCATCAGCTCGGCCTTGCCTATCGGTATGGTTTTGAGCTCATCTGAAAGTTCAACTCCCACCCCCGCGCCGCGGGGATATCTCATGGCTATAGGGCCGTCATGCTCCAGCGCCGTCTTAAGCATATGTCTCAGCTCATCCTCATCCCTGGGGGCCATGACGACGATGTTCGGTATATGTCTGAGATAGGCGAAGTCGAAGACGCCGTGATGGGTGGGGCCGTCCTCGCCCACAAGGCCGCCCCTATCCATGGCGAACACCACCGGCAGGTTCTGCAGACAGACGTCGTGTTCCACCTGATCGTATGCCCTTTGGAGAAAGGTCGAGTATATGGCGACGACCGGTTTGAACCCCTCGGCTGCCAATCCTGCGGCGAAGGTCACAGCGCACTGTTCTGCGATGCCCAGATCGAAGCATCTATCCGGGAAAACCTCCATGAACTTATCCAGCCCCGTTCCGCTCGGCATGGCAGCCGTTATGGCGATGATCCTCTCATCCTGACGCGCCAGATCTATTAACGTCTGGCTGAAGATGCTGGTGTAGGATGGAGGGGCCTTCCGCTTTATGGGTTGGCCGGTGGCCAGATCGATGCCGCTGACGCTGTGAAATCGGGTGGGGTTGCGCTCGGCGAACTCATATCCCTTCCCCTTCTTCGTCACGACGTGCACGAGAATCGGGCCGTGCATGTATTTGATCCCCTCGAATACCTCTATCATCTCCTCGATGTCGTGACCGTCGACGGGGCCGAAATATTGAAACCCCAGCTCCTGGAAGAGGGTTCCCTCGCCCATCAATGCCGTGAGCCTTCTGGCGAGCTTGGCCGCTCCGGGGGAGATCCTCCTTATTATCTCCTCCGTGTTCTCCCTGAAAAGGGTATATGCCCGATTGGTGACTATCCTGTTTATGTGTTTCGCCAGGGCACCGACGTTAGGCGAGATGGACATCTTGTTGTCGTTGAGGATCACGATGAGGTTTCGCCTCATGCCGCCGGCGTTGTTCAGCCCCTCGAACGCCATTCCCGAGCTCATAGCCCCGTCGCCTATCACGGCTATGACCCTGAACGTCTCATCTCTGAGATCCCTGCCCACCGCCATTCCGAGGGCTGCCGGTATGGAGGTGCCGGCATGTCCCGCTCCGAAAGCGTCATATTCGCTCTCCTCCCGCTTCAGGAAACCGCTCAATCCGCCATATCTCCGTATGGTGGGGAAAAGGTCTCTCCTGCCGGTGATGATCTTATGAGCATAGGCCTGATGTCCCACATCCCATATGATCTTATCCGACGGGGCGTCGAAGACCCTATGCAGGGCGAGGGTCAACTCCACCGTGCCTAGGTTCGAGGCCAGATGTCCGGGCGTGCTGGACATGACGGTGAGGATATATTGTCTTATCTCCTCGGCCAGCGTCCTGAGCTCCTCTATCGTTAGATTCTTGAGATCTGCCGGCGAATTAACCCTTTCAAGCACCATTTCAGAACTTCCTCTCTATCATATACAACGCCCACGATTCAAGCAGATCTTTATACGGCGAGGGCGGAATGAATTCAAGATAGCCCAACGCGTCGATGATATATGACCTTGCCATATGAGCCGTATAGCTCACCCCTCCCAGGTCCTTGAGCAGTTTTGTCGCCTCCTTTATCTGGGAGAGTTTAGCTTTTGGGTTCCCCAGCACCGACATCAGGAACTCCCTCTGAGAGGGGTTGGCGTTCTGATAGGCGTGATATAACACCAGGGTTCTTTTGCCCTCACGGATATCCGAGCCGACCGGTTTACCCAGTTTCTTCTCGTCGCCCACCACGCCCAGGATATCGTCCTGAAGCTGGAATGCGGTTCCACATTTGCTCGTGAAGGAGGATATGGCTTTGACGTATTCGTGATTCGGATCGGTGGTGTTCAACCCTATCATCGCCCCTGCCTTTCCGGCGAACTCGTATAGGATCCCCGTCTTCTTCCAAAGCATGTCCAGGATAAGCGTTTCGTTTAAGAGCTCCACGGGCACCTTTGAATACTGTATATCCCTCAGCTCGCCATCTATCAGGATGCTGAGAACCCTCATCTCGGAGTCCCTTATCAGATAAAGGGCCAGCTTCGGGTCTATATCCCCCTTTAAGGCCATGTCCGCCAGGATCGAAACCGCCCATCCCTGCTGCATATCCCCGGCCAGCATGGCGACCGACATGCCGTAGTGCTTTGCCTCGGAGGATCTGTATCCCATCTCCTCTATCGCCCTTATCCTGAACTCCTCATGAACGGTCGGTCCGCCCCGTCTGGTTTTATCCCTGTCGATGATATCATCGTGGACGAGCGTCCAGGTGTGGAAGACCTCCACAGCGGCTGCCGCCGGAATCGCCCTCCTCTCATCTCCCCCGACGGCCCCGCATGAAAAGAGCAGTACGGCAGGGCGGAGCGATTTGCCCCCCTGTCTCATGTAGCTGAAGACGGCATCGCTTATGTGGTCCGGATAAAAATTGTAGTTCCCCGAAAATAGGAACTCGTAGACGAGTTTTCTCCTCTTGGCGAGTTCCTCCAGAAAGCG
>CAZHVH010000192.1:0-6760 GCA_964535855.1 uncultured bacterium | reverse complement strand
CTCAGACCTCCATTTTATCGGCTCCTCCGGCAGACGATGTAAACGGCATCCACCGGAGCAGCTTCGAAACGAAGCAAACGACGTTTGGAAACGGATAAACTTCTGGTTTGAAGAGCCTCCCCTTTCCCGTCCTCAACGATCACCCTCTCGGGCGGCCAATCAGCAGGAAGGGTCAGCTCTATCGTCAGCGGCTGATCATACAGCTCCGGATCGGTCCCGCATAATAGCTGAAGCTTGAACATGTCGGTTCCGATCCGCTTGAGCGACAACCTCGCCGCCCTCCTCTCACTTTGATACTTGTAGATATCGGACATACCCGCTATCCATAGTTCATGCTCGTGTCTTTTAACGATCTCCATGACCGAGAGGAAGGTCTTCTCGCTTGTGCTCATACCCTCTCCAATGCTATGAAAATGCACCCTGCACCATAATCCTCTTTCGATATGTCTCAACAGATGTCGGCGGAAAGCTTCGACTCTATCTCCGTAAACATCATCCATGCCGAGCGATCCGGAGATGTAAAAGAGATGGTATTTGTCGAGGAAGTAGCGGAACGGTTTGGCGGTGGCCCATTTCGTGCCGCCTCCCAAGTTGAGAGCGAGCAAGGTGCTTCTCCCGGGGAAGAGGTGTCGGATATACCTCGCCACCTCGCCTATCTCACGCTCGGCCTCATCATCGGATGAGGCGCCATGGTGGTGGAGGGTGTGATCGGCAAACTCCTGATCTCCCTCCCTCGCTACCCTCTCCCATTCCTCCTTGTGTTCGATGTAATCCCGATTACCGGGGTTGATCATGAAGGTCCCTTTGAATCCATAACGCCGCAGTGTCGGTATGACCTTATCGAGGTGTGATGGATGGGAATCGTCGAATCGGAGGCTTAAGGCGGCCCGTCTGCCGTCGAACCACCTACAGATGATCGCTTTAAACCCCGCCTCAGGATCGATGACGATCCTCTCCTTTTCAGGGAAAAGGCTTTCTGTCTTCGGAGGTGCCATCGCCTGAACGAAATAGACGCCGCCCGTCGGCGGAAAGAGGAGTTGAAGCTTCCCCCACTCGATTCCGTCTCGCGTGAGCGGAACGACCTTCCCCTTCCCATCCAGCGCGATCACGTCCTCCACCGGCCATCGACCGCTTCCCGTCTCAGGCAGATCGATATCGACGAGTATAGGTTTCCCACCCCCGGTGGGATCGACCGATATCATGAGCTTATATCGACCGACCCGACGCACATCGATCTTCGTCTTCGTTTCGGGATCGTGAAGGCGCACGCCGACATCCGCCATTCCCAAGATGAGAGATAGCAGCGTGAACAAGGATAGCCAAAGTATAGAAATCCTCATCGATTTAACGGCCTCGGTTGGAACTGTCTCGGTTATAACATACCATATCCCATACCTATTTCGCAACGTGCCGTTCCTGGATTGGCGGGATGGCTCATATCGCTAGATGAATTAGATCTAACAGGGCAGGGGTTTATCCCCCGCCGGATTTCGGCGGCACGTAAAGTGCCATCCTACGAAAGTGTTACCGTGGTTGCGAACCATCCCCGGATTGACGCACCATCTCAAAGGGTGTATAATCTCACCTAAGGAAACCCCGATAACGGGAAAATGGGGTGAGAGATGACTCAGAACGCCATTTGGGTCAGCGGAGAGGGAGGATATCACACCTACCGTATCCCCGCCTTGGCCGTGACGGTAAGGGGAACTCTGCTAGCTTTCTGTGAGGGAAGAAAGCACGACCGCAGCGATACAGGCGATATCGATCTGCTGGTGAAACGCTCCACGGATGGAGGCAGAACCTGGAGCGACCAAAGGATCGTATGGGACGATGGGGAAAACACGTGTGGAAACCCATGTCCCGTGGTGGATGAAGAGGACGGAACCGTGTGGCTACTGATGACGTGGAATAGGGGGGATGATGACGAACGACATATCATAGATCGGACAAGCCGGGACACCAGACGCGTCTTCCTCACATCCTCGAGTGACGATGGGATAAGCTGGGCTGAACCGACTGAGATCACTGAAGCCGTCAAAAAGCCGACCTGGACATGGTATGCAACCGGACCGGGTGCAGGGATCCAGATAAAGAACGGGAAATACAGAGGCAGACTGGTCATACCCTGTGATCATATCGAGGCTGAGACCAAACATTACTACTCACATGTCATCTACTCCGACGATCATGGCCGGACGTGGCAGCTTGGAGGAAGGGCGCCTCGGCCGGGGGTCAATGAGTGCGAGGTGGTGGAGCTGATCGACGGACGATTGATGCTCAACATGCGCAATTACGACCGATCTCATCCCACACGCCAGATCACATTCAGCGACGACGGCGGGATGAGCTGGTATGACCAACACCATCATCCACAGCTTATAGAGCCTATCTGTCAGGCGAGCGTTCGCCGATACTCATGGCCCAAAGAAAACGGGCGGAGCATTATTTTGTTCTCCAACCCCGCTTCCCAGGAGAAACGGATAAACATGACCATCCGCGTCAGCTATGACGAGGGTAAGAGCTGGCCTATCGCCAAAACGCTGCATTCAGGTCCGAGCGCCTACTCCTGTCTGGCAGTGCTGCCGGATGGTGAGATCGCCTGCCTTTATGAGGCCGGCGGGGAACACCCGTATGAGTCGCTCGTGTTTGCTCGGTTTACACTGGATTGGCTGGAGGAATGAGAACGTCTATGGAGGAGGTTAAAACATGCCGAAAGAGCTGGTAGCCCTTGAGCCAGGGAAACCGGTTTTGAGGGAATACGAGGACGGCCCTGTCCCCGAGGGCCATATCAGAGTCAAAGTGGAGTTCGGCGCGCCGAAACACGGGACGGAGCTGACGCTCTATCACGGTCTGAGAGGCGCCCGATTTCCCATGGGTCTGGGCAACATGTGCGTTGGCCGCGTCGTGGAGCTCGGAGAGGGCGTGGAGAACCTCTCCATAGGGGATAGGGTCGCCGGATATGGACATCTGCGCGAGACCCACACCTGGCGCGCGGATGGGATCTGGAAGTTGAGCGAGAGGA
The DNA here is from genome assembly GCA_964535855.1 of uncultured bacterium. Classification (GTDB taxonomy): domain Bacteria; phylum Poribacteria; class WGA-4E; order B28-G17; family B28-G17; genus JAGGXZ01. The sequence goes on along the minus strand of CAZHVH010000192.1, from coordinate 3,738 downwards.
TGACATGGAAAGAGGCCGTCTGCTTCGATCCAGCTCAGTTTGCACTGGCCGGGATCAGAGACGGCCAGGTTCGGCTCGGCGATTGTGTCGCGGTTTTCGGCCTTGGCGCCATAGGGCAGATGGCCGTCCAGATGGCACGCGCCGCAGGCGCCCTGTTCGTAGCGGCGGTCGATCCGATTCAGCTCAGAAGAGAGGTGGCGCTGCAAAATGGCGCCGATGTGGCCTTAGATCCGAGAAGCCAAAACGTGGGCGAGGAGCTCAAAAAGGCGACGGGAGGCCGCGGGGTCGACGTGGTCGTCGAGACGAGCGGCAATTACGAGGCGTTGAATCACGCCTTTCGGGGGCTCGCCTTCGGTGGAAATGTGGCCTACGTCGGTTGGAGCAAGGAGTGTAAAGGCGGACTGGATTTCGGTGAGGTGGCACACTTCACGATCCCAAACTTGATCTTCGCGCGCGCATGCAGCGATCCGAACAGGGATCATCCTAGATGGAGCTTCGCTCGGATCATGGACACATGCTGGAGGATGTTGGCCGAGGGACATTTCAACTGCGAAGACATCGTCCAACCGGTGGTGCCGTTCTCCGAATCGGCCGAGGCCTATAAGGAGTTCGTCGAACTACATCCGGAAAGAAGCGTCAAGCTCGGTGTGACCTTCAATTAAACGAGGAGGTGAAACATGAAAAAAGGCATAAGCCAGCTCGTGTTGCCCAGGGGCAAATCCCTCAAAGAGCATCTCGAATTCGCCAGATCGGCGGGATATGAGGGGATAGAGCTCTCCTTCAGAATAGAGGAGCTCCACCTCGACATGAAGGAGAGCGAGCTCGCTGCTATCAGAGAGATGTGCCTGGAGCACGGGCTGATCCCGTGCAGCGCTTGTGGGGTCAGCGCTCCGCTTACCAGTCCCGATAGAGATGAGCGTGAAAAAGGCAAAGAGAACGTGATCAAGCTTTTAAGGTGCGCCAAGGCGCTCGGAATAGACGCCGTTCTGGTCGTCCCCGGCAGAGTGACCGAATCGGTACCCTATGATGCTGCCTATGAGAGCTGTCTTCGATCGCTTATGGAGCTTGCCCCTGTAGCCGAGGAGATCAAGGTCTCCATAGCGATAGAGAACGTATGGAACCGATTCCTGCTCAGCCCTCTTGAGATGAGGATGCTGCTCGATACGGTCGATAGCCCCTACGTCGGCATGTATTTCGATGTGGGAAACGTCGTGATATTCGGGTATCCGGAACAGTGGATACGGATAGTCGGTTCTAAGATCCGCAAGGTTCATGTCAAGGATTTCAGACGAAAGGGATATCAGTGGACGCCCCTGATGGAGGGAGACGTGGACTGGAAAGCCGTCATGACCGAGCTGAGGGCTATAGGATACGATGACTTCCTGATCTCCGAGGTGGGTGGAGATGAAGAGGCACATCGAAGAACCGCTGAGACCATGGATAGGATAATTTCACTTCGCTCATATTAACTAAGTGTAGCAGAGATCTGAGAGGTCAGAAGTGCTTATTTCTCAGAGTTGGAAGGAGACAGGAAGCAGGAGGCAGGGGTCTATATTTCTGTCTCCTGTTTCCTGCCTCCTGTCTCCTATTGGTGATAACTGCTACACTCAAGGGAAATAAGAGCGTTTCTCTTAGGGCGGGGGTTTACCCGCCGTCGAAACGGCGGCACATAAAGTGCCGCCCTATTTCCTCCATAGCATTTCTCATCTTGCGTTTCTTTACTTGTCCTCCGGATCGAAATAAGTTATCCTTTAAACCGTAGCGATTTGACATTCACCGGGACGGAGGTAAACATGTCGGGAATATCGTTTTTCGACATCTTCTGGATCTTCTTCATTATAGTCTCACTCGCCCCAATGATCAGACAGCGGATGCTGGAGGCGAGCAGGCTTAAGCTGATGAGACGGATCGAGCAGAGGAGAAAGAGCAGGGTGATAGCGCTCATACATCGTCAGGAGACCATGTCGTTTCTGGGATTTCCCATAATGAAATACATCACGATCCAGGACTCGGAGGAGGTGCTTCGAGCGATAAAGATGACCGACGAGGATGTCCCTATAGATCTGATCCTGCACACGCCTGGGGGATTGGTTCTAGCGGCCGAACAGATAGCTCATGCCTTGGCTTCACACAAGGCCAAGGTTACGGTCTTCATCCCCCATTATGCCATGTCGGGCGGGACGCTCCTGGCATTGGCCGCCGATGAGATCGTTATGAGCGAGAACGCCGTTCTCGGACCCGTTGATCCCCAATTGGGCCAATATCCCGCCGCTTCGATATTGAAGGTGCTCGAGATGAAGGATAAAAACGAGATCGAAGACGAGACGCTTATCCTCGCCGATGTCGCCCAGAAGGCGATGAATCAGGTCAAAAACTGCGTCAAGACCCTGCTGTTGAGAAAGGGGATGGATGAGGCTAAGGCCGAACGGATAGCCGATACGCTCACACAGGGGAGATGGACGCATGATTACCCGATAACGGTCGATGAGGCCAGGGAGCTCGGATTGCCCATATCAACCGATTTGCCCGTTGAGATAGATCTGCTCATGAACCTCTTCCCACAGCCCTATCAGAAGAGGCCTTCCGTCCAGTACATTCCCATACCCTACAAATCGGGCAGGGGCGAAAGGAAACCTATATCCGAGAAGCTGGAAATCCACCTGTGAAACGGAGGTGATCGGGTGAAGCTTGACAGATGGGACCCATGGGATGAATTTTTGGAGCTGAAGCGCGAGGTCGACAGACTCTTCACCTCGTTCCTGAGAAGGCTGGCGGAGGAGGTCCCTGCCGCGCCGGCCTTCTCGCCGCCTACTGACATCTATGAGACTGAAGGGGAGTTGGTTATCAGATTGGCTCTGCCGGACGTGATCGGGGAAGACGTTGACGTCTGTCTGAATGGCGATCAGGTGATCGTCCAAGGTGAAAGGGATATGCCCTTTGACGCCGTCACCTATCATCATAGGGAATGGGAGTACGGCAGGTTCAAAAGGGTTATCACGCTGCCGTTTCACGTGGAGCCGGACTCCCTGAGGGCGAAACTGGAGGATGGAACGCTCGAGATAAGGCTCGCCAAGAGGTGATAAGCGATGCCGGAAAAGGATTACTACCAGATCCTGGGCGTCAGCCGGGACGCCTCACAGGAGGAGATCAAGCGGGCATATCGAAGGCTCGCTATGAAATACCATCCGGATAAAAATCCAGGTGATAAGGAGGCCGAGGAAAGGTTCAAGGAGATATCCGAGGCGTATCAGGTTCTGAGCGATCCGGAGAAACGAAGGATCTATGATCAGCGCGGCAGCAGAGGACTTGAGGATATCGGGTTTACCGCCTTTACCGATCTGAATGATATCTTCGCCAACTTCGGAGACATATTCTCGGACTTTTTCGGACCGAGGTTTTACAGGGAGGAACGGTCAACTCCCAGACGCGGCGCCGATCTGAGATATGAGGTGACCATACCGTTCCTGGAGGCCACTTTGGGAGGCAAAAGGGAGATACGGCTTCAGCGTTGGGAGCCATGTCCTACCTGCAGCGGAACAGGAATCAGAGGGGGCGCCTCCTCGGTCTGCCCGACATGCCGCGGGACGGGATTCGTCACCCGCCAGGAGAAACGGATGGGCGGATTCTTCAGCTTAAGCACACCGTGTCCTGCCTGCGGGGGAACAGGAAGAGTGGGAGAACCATGCCCCACCTGTGGTGGAACGGGGAGGGTCAAACGGACGAGAACCATAACCGTCA
>CAZHVH010000191.1:0-6763 GCA_964535855.1 uncultured bacterium | reverse complement strand
TTGCGGTGTTAATTGTTGCTTGGCTTCACATCGCTGTAGCGATGGCCCGGTCCATCTCACCGGATGATGAACGGATGGATCTTCAAGGCAGGGTGGTTGATGAGAGAGGCAGACCGGTAAAAGGCGCGCGGGTTGACATCTGGACCGCCAAACCGAAATCCGGATATTCCCTCACATGCCCTTACTGTTACCTGGACTGTTCCAAGGAAGCCCTGACGGATGGGAACGGCTCCTTCAGGATCGAATCTCTGCGTGCCGATCTCGTCTTCAAGATACTCGTCCTGGCCCCGGGCTATGTCCCTCGGTTCTTCGACGGCGTCGAAGCCGGAGAGGAAGTAACCTTTAAACTCTCGCCTTTGAACCTTAAGGGGATACCCCAGGAGAAGATAATCAGGATAAAGGTGACGGATGAGGAGGGCAGACCGCTACCCGGAAGCTATGTGGAGATCATAGGTGAGCGGAAAGGTGAACCGACCGGTATATCGGACGAGAAGGGGATAGCTGTCCTTCCGGGTTGGGACCCTTCAAAACGGTATGAGGCCCTGATTACCAGGCCCGATTTCGCTCCTAAATACGCGAGGGATATCAAACCGGGGAGCGAGCTGAACGAGGTCATACTCAACAGAGGCGCATCCGTCGGCGGTATAGTGATGTGTCGGATTGCAGAGAATTCGAAACGCACTCTCGATGTGCCGCTGTCCGGGGCGGTCGTCGTGGCGGCTCCAAAGGGAGATGGAGGCTACTTGCCTACAACATATGCCCGAACAGATGAAAACGGATGCTATCTTTTCACCCACCTGGCCGCCGATCGACCCTACGATCTGTTTGTGATGTGTAACTCAACTGAAGCTCAGCGTGGATATATAGCGCCCCCTTTGAGGATAGACGGATTGGAAAAAGGTGAGGTGCGTGAGGGGATAAACATAATCCTTAGTAAAGGGAGAAGCATCAGCGGCAGAATCGTTATGCCTGAAAGCCAGCCCGTTCCCGAAGGGTCGTGTGCCGTCGCTACCACCCCATGCGGAGAGGTGTCGGCTCCGATAGAAAAGGACGGCTCGTTCAAACTCGAGGGACTTCCACCGCTCGACGCCGATCTGATCGTTGAGGTGCCTGGGTTCATACCGGCGGAATTCCTAAATTCATGGGGGAGGGTGGAACCTCTGAAGTTCGATATGAGGGGGGACATAACGGGTCTCGTTGTGCATGTTAAGAGGGAGGGCAATGTAGGTAAAGACGATGGAATAACGTTTGAGAAACTTCTGGAGGAGATCAGAAAACGCGAAGGGAAGATGCGATCGGGTGAGATGTTTACCGATCTATGGTGGATAACGCCAAGGGAGATGGTGGAGGAGATAGAAGTGGAATTCCGTCGGGACGGCATGCCCGTGCCCTCCGTCAAGTCGAGCATAGGCTTAAGCCGTGGCTACTATGCCTTTAAAGGTGTGAGATACCGCTTCGATGCGATGTTCGGTGAGATCACCCCTGAGGAGGTGAACCCCGAGGAGCCGTTGCCACCTATAGCTCAGCTCCTTAAGACCCCTATACTTAGGATAACCTATGACGGTGAGAGGTCCTATCGTTTCAGGTTGCGTCGGCCTCTCCAATTGGTGATCAGCAAGGGGGATATAAGACTTTCCAGTGTTAAAGAGATGGGGCCGCTTTACTGGCTGAGGTTTTGGGGCACGGCCTCCGCCGGAGATCTTCTGGAACGTTATCTAGTCGAATACCCTGGGATGAGAGAGGTGCCGGTTGAAGGCGAGGTTGTAAACGACGAGCTGTGTTATCGAATCCCTGTCGATCGCTGGCCGATCTCCAACTTCGAGGGTTACGTGCTGGTTAACGCCCGGCGGGGTTATCTCCCTCAAGAGATTTACGCCCGCACCACGGATGGAGATTGGGAGACTTACATACGTTTCACCTTGGAGAAGAGCTACGGTCGCGACATGTGGTATCCGAGGGAAGTGCGATCGATCTCGTACGAATTCAAAGGTGGAAAGCGCAGGCTACATCATATTAAGATCGTCAGATTCTACAATCTCTCGATAAACGTAGATCTGCCCGATGAGATGTTCCGTATCAGTCCGCCCAAAGGCGTGAGCGTTTATTATGAGTGAAAATCCCTCATGACGGGGTCGAAGGGAAGTTTGTTATACTATTTCCCCACCGAGATTATGTTTAGGTTAGGTGGAGGAAGATCTTGAAGGACGAGCGTCTGATACAAAAAGCCATCTCAGGCGATAGCTCTGCGTTCTGCAAACTGGTGGAGAAATACTTCGACTCGGTCTGCAGCGCCCTCTGCTCCCTCATCACCGACCCACTCGACGCGGAGGAGATAGCTCAGGAGGCTTTCCTCAGGGCGTATCTGCATCTCAGAAAGCTGAGAAGACCTTCCTCCTTCAAAACGTGGGTGATGAGGATCGCTTTCAACATCGCCTTCGATCGGATGAGAAAAAGGGAACCTCAGATCATCTCTCTTTCCCAGATCGATCCCGATAAACTGAGTATCCCCTCGTTCGAGGATGAGATACTGAGAAACGAACTGCTGGAGGAGACCGAAAAGCTCATAGACCGGCTGCCCGAGATGGACAGAGAGATGCTGAAAAGATGGCTTTTCGAGGGGAAAAGTTATGGCGAATTGAGCGAGGAGTACGGCTTATCATATAGCGCCGTGGCGAAACGAGTGCAAAGGGGATTGAAGAAGATACGGAAGAGGTTGAAGTGGAAATTCGGCGGGGTGATCTTAATGCCATGGCGTAAAATCATGAAATTCCCAGGGAGTGTTATCATGAAGCTATCGACTAAAGCTGTGGTAACAGGTATGGGAATATTGATAGCGGGAGGATTTGGGGTTTGGATCGTGATGCATAAATGGGAGGATGAACCGGTTGTGAAACCAAGAGATATGATGTATGGGAAGGTGGAAGAGAGCGTTACATCCCAGAAGAGCGTAAGGAAGGAGGAATCAGATGATCTGACGTTTGAGGAGTTCAATGCCTTTCTGGATGCTGTTTTAGATGAATATTCCGATGAGCAGTCGGAGCAAGCCGTTTCCCTAGAGGAGGATATCCCGTCCACACCCGATAAGGCGTGGGGTGAAATGAAAAGGGAGACACCCCAGGATAAGCAGGATGAGACGGAGGAGACTGTCCCCGAGGAGCTGAGGTGGGCGATAGAGAGGATCAAGGAGGTACGGGCCGAGGAGGAGAGATTAAGAAAGAAACTCGATGAACTGGTTGAGGAGAACAACGACTTGATCGAACTGGTGAATTATTACGACAGCATGGGTATGGAGGAGAAAAGTCGAGAAGCCTTTCGACGTCATTTCTATCTAGTGAAATATGTGATCGATCCGCTGGTAGACACCAGTAATAGATTAATGGACGAGCGGTTCAGGCTCTTCGATATAGTGGAGAGATACGCCTTTCAGGGGAACACCGTAGCCCTGGAATTTCTGAAGAAGAACCCCTTTTACTACAAGAGGTTCCTGAAGAGATTGAGAGGAGAACCCGTCGATTTCTGACCTTTTAAGCTTTCCGTGCATTTGTGAGGATGAGGAAATGAGTTGAGGTCGAAATGAACCATGTTATTATGGGTGATCTTACCATGCCTCATATGCTTAACTGGAACTGATCCGGCCCTGTTGATCGCCGTTGACGCGTCAGATCCTGGAAACCCGGATCTCATCGCATCCCTGCCGTTGAACGGAAGACCTATCCCGGGATGCATCGCCTGTTATGGCGGAAAAGCTTTCATCGGAACCGAAGAGGGATTGGAAGTGGCGGACGTCTCCGATCCTCACTCGCCAAAGCTCATCGTACAATTGCCGCTTAAAAACACCGTGGGAAGGTTCTACGTCATCAAAGATTACCTCTATGTCCCCACCGGTCGAGGACTTTTCGTGATGGATGCCTCATCAAACCCTCCGAAATGGGAGATGCAAAACGGGCCGGAGGGATACGAGAAGATGCCGATAGCTGAGTTCCGGGTGAAAGGGAGTATGGCGTGGGCTCTGGACAGATACCGATACATCCACCTCATCTCCATATCAAACCCCACCCGGCCGGAGCTCATTAGCTCATCCGGTATCTCAGGTCGGGATGTGTTCTTCCGCATCTTTCACGATGAGGTCAGGCCCTGGAGCGAACTCAACGCCGCCATCGAATCCTCGCTCACCCGGAGATTCCTCGACATCGATGTGGACAGGCTTAAGGATGTAATCGTCCTCAGAAGAGAAAGCGGCGATTTCCGAAGGATACCGGCTATCTCCGGGAAATACCTCCTCTACTGGGATTACCGAACGCCTGAGCTGCTCTGGCTCCTACCTCAAGGAGGTAAGCCGGAGTATCTGGATCTCATCCAAGAGGAGATGCGATATATCTCGAACGCGAACATCGGAGGGGGATACATCTTTTTAAACCGGAGGATCGTTCTAATCACCGGGTGGAGGGGAAGGATAGGCGAAACGGAACGCTTGAAGAGCATGATCGACCTTCAGATCGTCGGGGATAAGGCGTATCTGATAACCGAATCGGGCGAGCTGATGGTTCTGGAGATCCCTGAGAGGAGGATAACCTGCATGTTCAGCGAACCTGAGCTCGAATTCAAGGCTTTAGGCGTGAACGGGGACATGATCTACATCGCAGCCGTCAGGAGGAAGGTAAGACAATGAGGAAAGTCGCCTCATTCATCACAGCGTTCATGATCTCGATTCTTCTCCCCGGATGCGCTATGAAAGGGGTTTCCCTCTTCAGCAGTCCGCCTCCAAAATGGGTCTTCGCCGTGATAGATGTCTCCGATCCTCATAAGCCTCAACTTTTAACGACCGTCGAGATCGAACGAAAACCGAGATATTTTAGCATCTGCGGCGAAAGGATAGCTATGACGGGTGACGAGGGAGTTCAGCTTTTCAGGATTGGAGCGGACGGGAGCGTCAGAGGCGTGGCGGAGTTCCCTCTAAGGCGCATATCCGGCAATGCGGTTCTGAACGGCGATTACCTCTTTGTCCCCGCTGAGAATGAACTCGTTGTGATCGGTCTGAAGGATTTGAAGGAAAAGGCGAGGATGAAGGTAGGGGATTCACCCATAGTTGATATGGATCTCTCCGGCGAGTATCTCTATCTGCTCGGCCGATCCGTTTTCCATATCCTCTCGATCCGTAATCCCACCTCTCCGAAGCCGATCGCATCGCTTCCGATCACCACATGGACATCGCAGTTCGCGACCGCTTCAATTGAAAACGGAATCGATAGGGTAAAGCTCATGAAAGCGCTTAGAAATTCCGATTCCTTCCTCCCCTCGAATTGCCTCTACACCACCCTCCTACTAATGAGGGATCAGGTTTCGTACCGGGCGAGATGGGGTTGGAGGATAACCTTTTCGAAGGATTATTTCATCAGGTGGCACGGGGGTATCAGGAGGATCGAGCTGAAATCACCTGAGAGCGAGAGATGGGATCGCATAGACCTGGACGCCGCCTACACGAAATACCTGTATCTATCCGGTAGGAAAAAGCTAAAGGGGAGGGATATAGGTGAAGTGACGATGGCCTACGGGTATGGTGGAAAGGTGATGTTCTTCGCCCTGGACAAATGGGGTGAGACGGTCGATGTCATAAGAGCCCCTTTTAATTCGATAGCCGACATTGCCGTTTCGGGAGATACGGCCTATCTGTTAACGGAACCCAAGCTGCTGTTCATCCTCGACCTTTCAAGGGGTGATATGCTTTCCCTTCTGACCCTGCCGGACAAGTTTAAGAGGATCGTAGCTACGAGGAGAAGTATCATCCTGTTTTGATCTCATGATCTGATCTTTCGATGGTGAGGATCACCTCTGTCCCCGCGTTCGGCTGGGAGATGATCTTCAGGGAACCTCCCAAAAGATGGGCCCTCTCCCTCATGCCCATAAGTCCGAGCTTCCCCGCCTCCAGAAACTCCGAATCCCCTTTGATCTCGAAACCCTTTCCGTTATCGCTGACCGTCACGGTTGTTTTCTCATCTCCAAACTCTATCCTGATCTCGGCCTTTGTAGCCTCAGAATGCTTCCAGACGTTACGCATGGCCTCCTGAACGACCCGGTATATCAGGAGCTCCTCCTCTGGTGAGAAATGCCACTCCGATCCCCTGACTTCCAATCCCACCTCTATATCCGATTGGTCCTGAACCTGTCTTGCCAACTCCTTCAGGGCAGGGAGTAGTCCGAAGTATTCCAGGGTGGGAGGGCGCAGATCCTGGACGAAGCGGCGTATTCTAATCAGGGATTCATCTATATCCCTCTGGACTCTCTCCAATGGTTTGAGCATCTCCTCCGGCATGTTTGAGTGCTCTGATATAAGGTTATCCAGGCGGCGGGATATGGCGACCATGATCTGGATGGTATCGTCATGCAGCTCCCTCGCGATGCGTTTGCGCTCCTCCTCATGCGCCTTGCTGATCTGATTGGCATAGAGACGCAGGTTCTCCCGTAATCTCTTCTCATCGGTGATATCACGGGCGATATGCAGGAAGGAGGGCGTCTTCTCATCTCCAAGGAGGCTGGTGGTCAGCATGAGGATCGCCTTTCTCCCGTCCTTCTTTATCACCCTCTGTTCATACGGCTGTTCCACCTCCTCGCCGGAGAGCAGCTTTCGCTCCACCTCCATCTCCAGCTCAAGTCCCTGAGGGGTGAGGAACTGGGATATGTTTTTCCCTATCAGCTCGTTCAGATCGTATCCGGTCAACCTCGAGGCGGCCTGATTGGCGGCGATGATCTGGCCCGACAGATCTTG
>CAZHVH010000190.1:2850-6770 GCA_964535855.1 uncultured bacterium | reverse complement strand
AGGGGAGGTTAAAATGGCAGGAGATGTTGTTTTCATCGCCTTCGATCTCGGTGCCGAAAGCGGCCGTGGGGTCGCCGGACTTTTCGACGGGAAGAGACTCAGACTTGAGGAGATACATCGGTTTCCCAACGGCCCTGTCGAGGTGATGGGGAACCTGTTCTGGGACGTGCTCAAGCTTTTCGAGGAGATCAAAGAGGCCTTGAGAATCTCCGCCCGGAAATTCGGAGATGTGCAGAGCATCGGCCTCGACACCTGGGGAGTGGACTTCGGGCTTCTAGGCAGAGGGGACGTGCTTTTGGGAAATCCCTACCACTACCGCGATAGACGCACGGATGGAATGATGGAGGAGGCTTTCAAGCGGGTCCCACGTAGGGAGATATTCGAGAGGACAGGCATACAGTTCATGCAGCTGAACACGCTGTATCAGCTTCTGGCGATGGCCGTCGAGGGATCGCCGATACTTGAGATGGCCGAGACACTGCTTATGATGCCAGACCTGTTTAACTTCTGGCTCACCGGCGTCAAAGTTTCAGAGTTCAGCATCGCCACCACAACTCAGTTCTATAACCCCAGAGCCAGATCGTGGGCCACGGATCTGCTTGAACGAATGGGATTGCCTACCCATATCCTGCCGGAGATCGTCCCCTCGGGGACCGTCCTTGGCGGGCTTCTTCCCTATATTAGGGATGATGTCGGGCTGAAATCCACCCAGGTCATAGCTCCCACCTGTCATGACACCGCATCGGCGGTCGCCGCCGTTCCGGCGAGAGGCAAAGATTGGCTCTACATCAGCTCCGGAACATGGTCTCTTATGGGCGTGGAGATCGAAGAACCGATAATAAACGAGAAAAGTTTGGGGATGAACTTCACGAACGAGGGGGGATATGGCGGATCGATCAGATTTCTCAAGAACATCATGGGTTTATGGCTTGTTCAGGAAAGCCGCAGAACATGGGCCAAAGCGGGGGAAGATCACTCCTATCCGGAGCTAACGGAGATGGCCGCCGGAGCTCAACCCTTCAAGGCCTTCGTCGATCCTGATCACAGGGCCTTTCTTCCTCCGGGGGACATGCCGGCTCGGATAAGGGAGTTCTGCCTTAAAACCGGTCAGCCCGCGCCCCAGACCAAGGGGGAGATCATACGATGCGCCCTTGAAAGCCTCGCCCTGAAATACAGATGGACGATGGAGTGTCTGGAGGAGCTATTGGACGGACGGTTCGAGGTCATACATGTCGTCGGGGGCGGATCGAGAAATGAGCTGCTCTGCCAGTTCACGGCCGACGCGACCGGAAAGACAGTGCTCGCAGGCCCCTCTGAGGCCACAGCCATAGGCAACATCATGGTCCAGGCGCTGGCTCAGGGACATGTTACATCGCATCAGGAGGCTAGGGAGGTGGTGAGACGGTCCTTTGAGCTGAGGGAGTACGAGCCGGGCGAAAAGACCGGTTGGGATGAGGCCTATGATAGGTTCCTGAAAGTCCTCGAGCTGGAGGTTGATCTGGAGTCCTGATCGTTGTATCATAAGGGCCTGAATCTTTGATCGACCAAGGAGGCCATCGATGTATAAGGCAGCGATCCTCGGCTGTAGGGGAAGATCCAAGGGACATATAAGGGCCTATGAGCATGTGACGAAGGGAAAGGTCGTGGCGATCTGTGACCTCGTGGAGGACCTGCTCAACTCCTTCGGAGATGAGTTCGGGATAGACAGACGTTACACCGATATCCACGAGATGCTCGACAAAGAAAAACCCGATCTCCTGCACATCGTCACCCGCCCTGCTTTAAGGGTCGAGCTTCTGACCATAGCGGCCGAGCATGAGGTGCCGGCTGTGATAGTCGAAAAGCCCATAGCCATCGACGGCGAGGATTACCTCGCCATCTGCGAGCTTAACGAGAAAAGCTCCACTAAGTTCATTGTCAACCATCAGCTTCATTTCCATCCAAAGCGACTCGAGCTTCAAAGGGACGTGGATGAGGGGAAGATAGGGGAGATAAGGCTTTTGGAGGTGAGCGCCCGTTTGAACCTGTTGGGCCAGGGCACACACATACTGGAGCTCATGTTCAGCTTTAACGGTCACGTCCCGGCCACATCCGTCTTCGGACAGGTGTCGGGGGATAAGGGACTCTACACGACCCATCCCGCACCTGACATGGCCGAGGCGGTTATAACGTTTGAAAACGGGACGAGAGGGGTAATCCTGTGCGGCAAAAACGCCCCCTCCGTCGGCGAAGGGGTGGCGGAGCACATGCACAAACGGATCTCAGTCTATGGCACGAGGGGATTCATACAGTGGCAGATGAACTTCTGGGAGAGAAGCATCCCTGAGGGGTATGAGTGTGGTGAGAAGAGCTATGGCGCCGAAGATATACTCGGACAGGCCGGGTTGACCGAGGCCGCCTTCGAATGGCTCGAGGATGAAAATCGTCCTCATCCCACCCGGCTTGAGCTCGCACTTCAGCAGTTCAACGTGATCCTCGGACTCTACGCCAGCGCTCTGGATAGAAAACCGATCGAATTGCCGTATAAACCGGATGGGAATTTCTTGGAGAGGTTGAGAGAAAGGTTGAAAACCTGAGGGCGGTGGAGAAAGGAGACAGGGAGACAAAGGGACAAGGGGATAGTAGGAGATTTCCCCTTGTCTCCTCATCTCTTTGTCCCTCTGTCGTATCTTTCATCCCCAGAAGTGATAGATAGGCACGTTGAGGATTATCCCGAATATGTTCCATATGCTTCCCAACGTGAACTCGCCCAGGATGAGGCCTAAGAAAAAGGGCGTGGCCTTTCTGTGCACCTTCAATCCGCCGTATTTGAGTATAACCCACTTGACCAGCCAGCTTATGAACAGGCAGCTCCAGACCATATTCATTCCCCAACTGGTCGTTATGGCGAATCCTGCCGGATGGAAGGGCCACCAGAAAAAGCGCATCCTCATCCCCATGAGTAGAAGCGTCATCGCAAAACCTACGATCATGGCGACGGTGGCAGGGACGTTCGTGCCGGAAGGGAAGCTCAGCCACCTTGCGAGCCTATCATACGGCTCCCTGCCGAAGGCCGTAAGGGCGGGCCACGGCGCCTTTATCTCCATACCAAGCCTGAAACCTCTATCGAGCTGTGCCCAGAAGGCTGAGATCACGCCCAAAACGGCGGCCAGCATCATCGCAAAGGCTAATCTCCTGCTTCCCAGTCCGGTTCTCTCGGCGAGCTTGAACCCCTCAAGCTGATGAGGCATCGGGTGGCTTCTATAGGCCCTGGTTATGAACCAGAACATGGAGAACATGCTCAGGTTCCCTTTCCCCAGGCGTCTCGTCCCGAGAGATCTCACCAATATCATATCCGGTCCGGAATAGTGCAGGTCATGCACTGGAGTTCCCAACTCGGCCCTCATCCTGGTCACGGCGAGCGATATGGCGAAGTAGAAGATGAAGAACAGAACCGCCACCCATACGCTCATGCCTCCTCTATAACAGAAGAAGACGATGAACGAAAAACCCAGTATGGCACCTAAAACGGCAACCCTGTAGCTCATCGGTTCGTTTGAGTCATCGATGCCTCCTGCCCCGAAGGCCCTTTTTAAAGCTCTCACGATGTGTTTCCTGCTCATCCACAGGGCTATAAGCGCGAGGGCGATATATCCGCCGGACGCCTGCTCGTTCATCAGTGGGAATCCCGGAAGCCTCAGCCCTATCGCCGCCCCGATTATCCTCAGGGCCTTCCAGTACCAGAAGAAGAACCAGCATGAAAACGACAGATCCAGCGGTATGAAAAAGCCGAGCCCTATGGCGAAGGGGTAGAAGGAGATCGGCAGCCCGCCCATGGCGTTCCAGGGTTTCTCCGTGAAGAGATAGCCGTAGTTTTTCACCCTTGTCCTTATGGCCGGAACCTCCGGATACATGGCGTGTAGTTGATTTAACGTATCCAG
>CAZHVH010000190.1:0-2750 GCA_964535855.1 uncultured bacterium | reverse complement strand
AGGGTATAAAGCTCTCCGCCCCTGTAATACCCCTTCAGAGCGGCCTTGTCGCTCACCGTAAGCCATCTGGGCAGGTAATTCCAGAAGAGATCCTTCCACTCGTTTTCGGGCGTGGCGAACCAGAAGGCATGTCCGAGCATCGGAAGAAGTATCTCCAGCATGTCATGGCCGGCGACGCCCGAGGCGATGGAGAGCATCGTGTAGATCGTTATAAGCTCACCCTGCCTCAGGGTAAGTCTCGGGGAGAGCTTCCTGAGAAAAAGGTTAAAGCCCAGGAGAACTGAGATCACGAAGATGACGTTGAAGAAGAGCGAGATCGTGACCGGATGTCCGGAGTATCTTATGACCTCCATCTCGATCACCCAATAGCTGTTTATGGGGATGAGAATGGAGGCTATGAGGATCGCCCTAAATGAGACCCTCTCGGCGCTCAGCGATTGAACCCGTTTGTTCGGCACTGCACCCTCCTCAAATTACGGTCTGAGTGGACGAATATGACTAAGCAAGCAGATCGGTCTCGGCGATTTTCAGCTCTCCCCCGTCCCGTGTGAGCTTGAGAGTTTTAATCTCGTATCTTCCAAACGGGATTTCAAGGTGATGGTGGAGTGTATGCCCCCATCGGAAATCTAAACTGGCGATCACGGATCTGCCCGCGCACTCGTAGAGGCGAAGTATCAGCGATTCGTCATCTTCAGCTCTCTTGAGGGTTGTGACGACGAGGTTTCCGGGCCTGACCTTAAGCGAAAACAGGGGATGGGAGCCATCGTGACCCTCCTCAAAGATCGGGATGATCGGGTAGTTCAGGTTGAATCCCTCCCTGACGCTTCCCTCAAGCCATTCGGCGGTGTGAGAGATCAACCTGTATCTGACAACCTGCACGCCCTGATCCAGATAATCGTAGCTCTTGTTCGGGTCGGGCACGGCGGGATCGTGGAACGCGTAGATCGGGCTCCTGATCAAACTCAGCCGCATCTCCCCACCTCTGATATCCGATCCGTATTTACAGTCGTTTATCAGGCTGACGCCATAGGTGATCTCCTCGCCGTTCAACGTGATAGCTTTCCCCGTCACATCTATCCATCGCTGATGTGGCTCCTCATTCCCGTTCGGTTCCCTTGTGGTATTCCCATACGGCACCTCATAGGTGGCGATCGGATCGGAGATGTTTATGGGGAAGGAGAGCTTGAGCATCTTATGTCTCTCGTGCCAGTCGATCTTCATCTGGAAATCCAGCATCGGCAGGCCGTCCCACAGGCTGATCAGCGTCTCGATGGTCGAATCGCCCCATCTGCTCTTGACCCTGATCCTCGCTCGAACCGGACCGTCCTCAACCAGTTCGGGTTCGCCATCGATCGTGAATCTGCCGATCTCATTCCTATAGGCGTCGACGCCATGGCTCCACGTATCGCTGGGATCGTCTATGACGATGGGGACATTCCCCGGTCCGGAGAGCATCTCGACGTTGCGTGCTTTGTCGAGGATGGAGCTTATAAAGCCGGTACGGGGATCGATCCGGACGGCGTAGTATTCGTTGTCCATTCCCGTAGCTGAGGCGCTCAGTCCGGAAAGTTCACCTGGCCTTTTCTCACCTTTAGCCTCCTCGATCCGATATATCGACCAGCCCATAGCGGGTGTTTCGGCGATGAACAGAACTTTGCCGTCCGAGATCTGAGACGGAACTTCGACTCCGAACGGGTTGACAACCTTTATCCCTCTGTTTCCCTCAGGTTTCAGCTCGATCTCCACCCCCTCTTTTCTCTCCCAGTTCATCGGGTTGAAGAGGATCAGGTTTTCCCCCTCCGGCAATCTCAAGGAGCCTGCGATGGATTTCAGGGCGTCGTCGAGGGCTCTCCGGGCGAGCGAGAAGGCTTCATCGTAAAATTTATCCACGTCCCCGTCATATGCCTCCTTGATGCAGGTTCCGGCGAGGATATCGTGAAACTGACAGAACAGCACATTCTGCCAAGCTTTCGTCAGCTCCTCGTGTGGATAGGGCTTTCCCAGGAGCCAGAAAGCGATGGACGAGAACTTCTCGGCCGTCAGAAGCAGGCACTCGGCGCGACGGTTCTGACGTTTGACCTTCGAATAGGCGGTGTAGCAGCCGCGGGAGTGATACTGTAACTCCTCCGCCACGACGGGGAAATCCCTCTTTTGAAGGAGCGCTCTGCCGAAGAAGGCGTCGGGCGTGCTGAATATGACCCTGGGGTAATCGGGCCTCTCGTCGGCCTTGATGATGCTCTCTATATTCCGTCTGGTGGGGCCGCCTCCGTGATCCCCCACGCCGTAGAAACACATGACCTCCCTAATCCCCTCGGGTCTCTGCTGGAACGCCTCCCAGATCCGCCCCTCGAGCTCATCCGGGCCGGAGTTGTAATGGTGTGGCGGGCGACAGGCCAGAACCCTTGATCCGTCGGGCGACTGCCACCAAAAAAGGGGCGGCAGCTCCTTCTCATTCGGTTTAGGCCGGAAGAAGACGTAGTAATCCAGGCCGCTCTTTTTGAGTATCTGCGGAAGGGTGGCACAGTGGCCGAAGGAATCGACGTTATATCCGACCTTCACATCAACCCCGAATTTCTCCTTGAAATACCGCTTGCCGTAAAGTGAATGTCTGACGAAGGATTCGCCGCATGGGATGTTACAGTCCGGCTGAACCCACCAGCCGTTCACGATATCCCATCTGCCCTCTTTAACCCTCTCCCGGATCTCCTCGAACATCTCCGGCTCGTTCTCCTCGATCCACTTATAGGTTG
>CAZHVH010000189.1:1430-6882 GCA_964535855.1 uncultured bacterium | reverse complement strand
TAGTAAACGTCCCATCGCCATTGTTATGGAAGAGAGCGTGGAGGCTATTCCCGGTCTGGTCGTTATTCCCAATGAAAATGTCGAAGTTACCGTCGTTATCGTAGTCACCAAAGGTAACGGTAAGACCGGAATTTGTCGCATCGGCGACACCAGCTTGTTGAGTAACATCGGCGAACTTTCCATTGCCATCATTCTGATAAAGAACATTGGATCGATCTCCTCCTGATGCAGCCCTTGCTATGTAGGCATCCAAATCACCGTCGTTATCGTAGTCGCCAAGCGCTATTCCTACTGACAAGAGGTCAGTATTCACCCCTGCCTCCTGTGTTATATCCGTAAACGTCGTCATTCCGAAGTTACCCTGAGCGGACCATTCGGATTTCGCATAACAGCTATCAACCGTTTGGACGTTCCAAACGTAGATGTCATCAGGCAAGCCCCTGACGGTGTAGGTGAGCGTGTGCCCGATATTCCCCGTGCCTGTGGGAATCGTCCCTGAGAGGATGAGCTTTTTCTTCGTCACTGACGAGATACGGAGGTTATAGCTCAGAAGGGCTGTAGGCGTCTGTTCATCCGAACCGGCAGTCCAGCTCAGAGTAACATTACCACCGCTGAAGGTGGCGGAGAGGTTCTCGGGAGGTTGAGGGAGCGTATTTGGAGTCGTTGACGAGGTGTTATTCGCATGGATCTTCACACCATCTGCGTTGCCTAAGACGGCATCCAGATCCCCGTCGGCATCCAGATCGGCGAAGGCGGTGTTTCGCGTCTGACCGGAGTCTATCACCTCGCCCGAGTCGGTGAAATTCCCCGTCCCGTCGTTCAGGAACAGCTTGTTGTTCCCGTTCGATCCGATACATAGGTCGAAATCGCCGTCGTTATCCACATCGGCGAAGATGGGATGTGAATCACTGAAATTGCCGATTGAGCTTCCATGAGCAGTAAACGTCCCTGTTCCGTCATTCACGAAGACCTGTCCCGATGATGCGAAGAACAGGTCTACGTCTTCATCCCCATCCACATCGGCAAGGTCGAAGTCACCTTGAGGCAGAGCCTGGCCTAAGGGAACGAAGTTCATCGCCCCGATGTTCAGCAGAGCGTCTCCTTCGACGACAAGGTCGGGACGCCTGTCGCCGTTCAGGTCGGCGGATGCGATGTAGTTGGAATCCGGGAGCTGTTTGCCCGAATCGGCGAAATGTCCTGTCCCATCGTTCAAAAACAGCTTCACCGGAGAACCTGAGAAAGCGAGGTCAGGAGCTCCGTCCAGGTTGAAATCGGCGGAGATGACCTGGGAGCTGTTCGGAAGCTGTTGTCCGGAATCGGTGAATTCCCCGGAGCCATCGTTGAGATAGATTCTACTCGGAGAGGTGGAGTTGGCCGAGATGATGTCAAGATCGCCATCTCTGTCAACGTCCGCGAGGATGACATCAGCGGTATTGTCCAAGCCGAGGGATTGTCCCGTATCGGAAAAGCTGCCCAGCCCATCGTTCAGGAAAACCCTGTTGGCGTTATCCGAATCCCCTCCGATGCCGACGGTGAGGTCAATATCCCCATCCCCATCGAGGTCACCTAGCGCCACAGTACAGCTTTTGCCGCTCAGGAGCTCCGTCGTCTCGGTGAACCGTCCCGTCGTGCTGATCGTGAACGTCTGCTCAGTGGCCCAGTCGGAACGGGCATACCCGGCATCCACCGTCTGGACGCTCCAGTAGTAGGTTCCATCGGGTAGGTTCTTGAGGAAATGTGAGAGCCCGTGACCGACGTTTCCGAATCCGGGTGGAACTACACCTGAAAGCACCTCGTTTCCGCCTGATGTTTTCCCCACCCGCAGGTTATAGGTCAGCCCGGGAGCAGGTGTTTCAGCGTCAGAGCCCGCATCCCAGGAGAACACGACCGTGTTCCCGTGAACCTCCGTTTGGAGATTTGAGGGAGGTGAAGGAGAGGTGTTCGGAGACTTATCGCTGGCGGTGTTTTTGTAGAGGATAGTATAACGTTCGTTAGTCCAGGGCTTACCACCTGTCAGAATAAAGTCCAAGTCTCCATCACCATCGATGTCGGCGAGAGCTGGTGAGCGTCCGCCATCAGGGGAAGCTTGAGGAAGCTTGATAGCAACGTCGAAGAGCAAATCTCCTTCCTTGTTCCGATAGATTCTCGCGGGGTAATCGTGAAGTGCTGCAACCAGATCCGGGTAACCGTCGTTATCCATATCTCCCCATACTAAACCAGTTCGAGGACTTGAATGGTTAAGATAGGGCGGGAAGTTCGGGATTAAATTGCCGCTTCCGTCATTAACGTAAAGTCCGAGAAATCCCCAATCTGTTTTCGTCGGCGCCACCAAATCCAAATCACCGTCTGCGTCAATATCTCCCCAGGCGGAGTGATTGGCGCTTCCCCAGAACGCTGCGAATTCCTTATCAAGGGTGAAGTTTCCTCCCTGATTACGATAAAGTTTATTCGGGTCGTTCCTATCTTCACCTGATGTGAGCAGTAAATCGAGGTCACCATCCCCATCGTAATCCCCCCAGATCATCGCACTCACCGAACGAGGTAGTTCCTGCCAATCGGGGAAATGTCCTGTCCCATCGTTACGATAGATTCTAGCATAATTGCGGCCGTTGACAGCGAGGTCCAGGTCTCCATCGTTGTCGTAATCCGCCCAGGTCACCGAACCCCACCAGTTTGGTTGTAAGTTCTGCTGTGTAGTGTTCTCAGATAGTAACCCTGTTCCATCGTTTTCATAGATAATTAATCCCTCTTCATCAACTATGACGAGGTCTAAATCGCCGTCGTTATCATAATCACCCCAAGCGAGATCACCGTAAGCAGCAGGTTTCAGCTGCTGGCTGGTATCCTCGGATAGGTTTCCGTTCCCGTCGTTCCGGAAGATCTTAGCGATTCTGTTACCATCTCTCTCCTCGCCGATGATGGCGAGATCCGGATCGCCGTCGCTGTCATAATCGCCCCATGCAACGGAACTGCCTCTGAGCTGTGGCAAAACGTTGCCCGAATCCGCGAGCTGGATGTCCCCTTTCGGCAGATGTATCTCATCCGGCTCCAAAGCGCGGTTGTAGATGCGGATGTCGTCCATCAGACCGATGAAACCAGAGCGTTCGTTGGGATTCCCTATCCCGATGTAGAGAGGATTATCACTCTCTTGAATGGACCGACGAAACCAACCGAAATCCCATTCACCCGACGGTTCCCCATCTGTATAGGTGATAAGCTTATTACCCTTCATCACGAGGGTCACGTGAACCCACTGGTTCAGCATGGCGTATTCGCCTCTTGTATGATAGCCACTACCGTTGATAACAATGGCTCCCCAGAACTGATTGGGGTCAATATGCCAGGTGAACAGAAAAGCCATATCCCTTTTCATAATGTCCATATCCTGGTCAGCTGTCGGACGGAGCAGGAACTCAATCGTAAAGTCACCTAGCAGGTCCAAGCTGTTATTCGTGTCCGGAATCTCCAGATAGCTGTTCCCGTCGAACTTGAAGGCGTAATCGCCCCATATCGTCCTTTCAAACGTCACGCCGTGAGGGATGACCGTGTGCTTGAACACCCCGTCGTCGTTGAAGTTGTTCTCCGCCCGCAGATGCAGTATCAGGGTCGGGTCAACCAGACCTTCCTGCGGGGTGGCTGACACGACGTCCGAATGCGTGCTCTCGATCCCGTTCGGGTCAACGGCAGAGATGCGATAGTAGTAGGTCGTCCCGTTGGTCACATCCCGATCGATGTATTGGACCTTATCGCTCCCCGGAGTTGCTATCTGAGTGGACTGGTCCGGAACGAAATCGGAAGCTGTCCCCCGATAGATGACGTAGTGATCGATGGGCTCCGGGTGTTGCTTCCACGTCAGACGAACCAACCCATCCGCCGGAACGGCGGCGAACCCCGGTGGCGGTCCCATCTCCAGGCTCACGTCCAGCTTAGTCTCCTGTCCTTCCTGGACGTTCACGTTGGGGATCACCTTCTGGGCGTATCCCTCTTTCGTAGCGCGGACGGAGTAGGTCCCACCCGGAACGTTGTCGATCCTGTAGTTGCCATCGGCGTCCGTCTTGGATGACACGCCGACGACCGTATCTCCCTGCAGTGCCTCCATCAGAACGCCCTGGATCGGTGTCGTCCCGTCGGATTTCGTTACCTTGCCCGAGATGGAGCCGTGCGGTCCCCATACATCCACGATTCCATCGCTTGAGGCGAAGGTGATCTCTGAACCATCGGGCGAGAGGATGGAGACGTTGCGGATGACAACGGGCGATCTGCCGACGGCGGAGGCGTTGAATGTCACCGTAGCGAGAGTCCCCTCACCACTGACGCCATCGGCCGTCGTTCGGCGACATCTTATCCCACTTATAACACCGTTGCCATTGTCTATCGTCGGAGCGGACCATTCGGTCGGATCGGAGCCATTTCTGCTGAGAAAAGTCCCTTCGGATATGGAGATCACCTGCAAGATTGAGGGATCGAACAGCAGGTCAAATGAAAACTCCTTTATCTCCGATACCATACTCGTTCTGATCTCAATCGTGAGTTGGTCACCTTGATCTACGATCTTCTTCTCCACGGAGATCATATTCGGCACGACAGTGGAATTGACGATGTCAACCGATGGAAACCTCGCGTAGAACCCCCAGGCTCCTCCCGACTCGCATACCTTGAGCAGAAGGAAGTTCCAACCCTCACGTACCGTCACCGTGAACCTATCCTGGTCCGGGTTAGCGCCTCTATAGGTTGGATTAAGCCAGACGTTCTCCCCATTCAGCCAGACGCCTATCGAGTCGTCGCTGCCGACACGGAACTCCGTCTCCTGGGTGGAGTCAAACTTGAGATAAACTCCCAGATATGCGGTGATATTGTTATTGTCCACGTTCGGCTCCACTATATCGTCCAGGTTGTTTCCTGAAGGTGGTATGTCTATCGCCTTCCAGATGTAAGGTTGTCCTTGGTAAGTGACGCTATCTCCAGGAGCAGGCCTTACGTTAGCTTCACCGCCGACCGGCTGGAGAAAATCCTGTTGAACGGCATCAGGGGCGTCACCCGTATTCGGTATGACGAGCAGCAGCCATCTCGTGATGAACTCGTTCGCGGGAACAGGCATCGGTGGGAGCGCTGAGAATTCCGTCGGCAACATCGGATCGGTTGTGAAACTCCATGCTCTGCCATATCCTCCCCATTCCTTCCCGTCGAACGCCCTGACGCGCCAGTAATAGGTGCCCTGCAGGACGTGAGGTATCTCCCACTGCGATTCGGCGCTGTTGGTATCGGCATCCACGACCACAGCGGAGAAATCGGGAGTCTCAGAGATCTGAACGTGGTAGTTGACGATCGGGTCTCCATCGGGATCAACGGCATCCTCCCAGTTGAACAGCCAGCTTGTGGCGGTTCCGCCGTCGGAGGGGGAAATTGCGTTTGCCGGCGGGTTTGGCGGCAGATTCGGCTCGGTGTAGCTATA
>CAZHVH010000189.1:0-1330 GCA_964535855.1 uncultured bacterium | reverse complement strand
ATCAAGCTGTGTCCACGTGTTCCCGCCATCGGTACTTTTGAGCGCCTGACCGCCGCCACCTACCAGGACGATGTTTGAATCTCGAGGATGAATTTTCACAACAGAGCCTTCCTCCCTTAGCTTCGACCAATTTTCACCTCCATCTGTACTTTTAGCTAGTCCGTTCCCAGCGAGATAAATAACATCAGGCGATGCTGGAGATATCGCCAATGACCAGAAAGATCCCCAAAGACCCGGGGGCAAAGTCAATCGAGTCCAATCGTCACCACCATTTGTGCTTTTAAAGGCAAGGCCTGTATTGGCATAACCTGTCCCTGTAGCACAATAGATTTTATTCGGTGAAGCAGGATCTACAGCAATGGCACTTCCATCGAAGGATTGGAAGTTCAAAGCGGTTAACCCTTGGTTGGATTGCACCCAGGTATGTCCGCCGTCGGTGCTCCGGTAAACGCCGTCACCCCCGCCCATGAGTATGACTCGTGGGTCGGTGGGATCTATGACTATAGCCCTGAACTCCACGTAGTAATCCGGCATGCCTTCAGGTTGTATCTGCTCCCATGTCTCTCCGCCGTCGGTCGTCCTGTATAGGGCGTTGGAATCACATTCCAGCCAGACGGCGTCGGGAGAAACGGCAAGTCGAGGCTCGCTCCCACCTTGTAGGTCAGGGACCTTGCTCCAACTACGTCCCCCATCGGTGCTGCGGTAAACATCGCCCCAGACGGTATAGATCGTAGAGGTGAACTTCGGATCTATGGCTATGGTGAGGAAGTGACCTTCAGGTTTAACATGTTCCCATGTCACCCCACCATCTATCGTTTTGTAGATGCCGTTTCCGTTTGTTCCGACATAAACGACGTTAGGATTTAAAGGGTGAATAGCGATGGCTCTGCATTTTTGAGGTCCGTTTTCGAATATCGTCCATGTCTCCCCACCGTCCGTGCTTTTAGCGATCCTTTCGCCGCCCAAGTAGATGATGGACGGATTTGAGGGAGCGATAGCGATTTCCTCGACATACCAGGGGATGTTCATCCTCTCCCACGTTACCCCCCCATCCGTACTTCGGCGATCTCCGGCAAATACCCTATTCGGGTCACTCGGATCAACCGCCACGGATACAAACCATTCGAAATCCAGACCTGCCTTGGACCAGGTTATACCTCCATCGGTGCTTTTAAATACGCCGTTGAAATATGTAGTAGCGTAGACTGTTCTCCCATCAGAGGAGATGGCCATGTCCTGTATCGAGCCACCGTAAAGCCCGTTGTTGAGAGGCGTCCATGTCCCGACACCAGCGAAGGCTGACGTCGACAACACCAGGACAAAGATCACG
>CAZHVH010000188.1:0-6884 GCA_964535855.1 uncultured bacterium | reverse complement strand
CTCAACCCTGTCCTTCTACCGTTTGAGAACAGCGACTGCCAATGCGTGTGAAACACGACTGGGATGCCCGCCTCTATCAGCTCGGAGAACCTCTCCATATAGCGATCGACGATCGATCGGACGTAATCATCATCCGTATCCATCCTGTCCATCGTCTCCCAGATGAAATCCCCGCACTGTGAAACTATGCTCACCACCCATTCGTCCTTCCTCCCCGTTGGGTGGAAAACCCTCGAGTGGAAGATGGTATCATCGGTCCTCATATGAAGGAAATACCACGTCTGACCTCTTCCGTACACCTCCTTCTGAGCGTTCAATATGGAGATTCTATATTCCTCCTCCACATCTACGCCGAAATCCCACGGTGAGGTCACGCCGTTCGCATCTATCCCCACATCCTTTAATATCCTCAGGGCATAGGTTATGTAAGGCGTAAGGCTTTCCCTCGTCTGATGTCTCGACCATTCCCTCTCGTTCTCCTCCAGGAGGGTCATAGTCGAGAGGTCGAGCGTTTTGGCGTGAGTCAGGATCTCCGGGGTTATATCGAAGAGCGGTATCAGCTCCTCCTTCACGATCCTAATCCAGAGATCCATCTCGTCCTTCGGATAGTCCTCCAGTTTATCGGCGATGCTTCCCAGACCGGCGGGATAAGGGACGAACGAGAACTTGCCCTTTATCCCCCACCTCTTTACGACATCGACGAACTCGTTTAGGAAATCGATCGGTATCCGTTTGAGCACCGGCTCGCCGGAATTCTGGAGGGGTTTATCGGTCTTTTGGGCTTCTGAGGCGTGCCACCAATAGAGGTTTATACATGGCGCGCCATCATCTATCATGCAGACCAAAGGTAGTTCCCCCACCTCACCTGCCTCCTATTCCGTTCGCTCATATTATCGCTGAGTGTAGCAGAGATTTTTAAAGCTACCGTCCGCCACTTATAGGTCATTTATTGTCATTTGTCGTCATTTATCGTCATTTAAATGACGGCGAAGCCAAATGACCTAATGACAACAAATGACGGTTGAGCTGTGGACGGTGGACAATTGGCCATAGATACTACACTCAAGGGAAATAAGAGCGATTCCGTTAAATTCCTATCTGGCGGCCGGGATAAAGGATCGCGAGATGATCTCGCCATCCCAGACCTCCAACACCGTCGCGTCGTCAAGGGTAGCCAATTTTGAAGCTCCTCCCCACCAATATTCGGCAGCGAGTTTCAGAGCGGAGGATAGCAGTGTGGTCTTCCAATTTGAGGTCACCACCAGATATGTGCTTGAGCCGATTCGGATCGGTGCCAAGGCCATTAACTCTGGAGATAACAGCCGCCGTCCGATAACCTTGCCGTTCACGTCGAAGCTCATCACCAACCCATCCCGTTTGGCGACGTAGATGATCGGCTGATCCCCTTCATATACCACGACATATGCCGCGGCGGGGGTGTCAAATCGCACCCGCCATAGTTCCTTTGCCCCCTCGGTCGAATACAAACCGAGGTGAAACTCGTTGATGGCGAGTATCGCCCGATGTCCCCCTGGGAGACGAATCACCTCCAGCCCGATAGGTCGTCCGTTTGGGATCTCATATTCGGCCATGGCGTCACGTCTGGCCCCGTCGAAGAAGATCACCGACGGCCTCGCCCCTCCCCATCCATAGCTCATGAAAACCTGATCCTTCGTCCCATCCCCGTTTAGATCGATACCGTTGGGGAGGACTTTTTCCCAATACACCAGGCCGCGCCAGAGATAACCGGATTGGGTTGGAAGCTTGAACTCCTCTCCTGGAGGACGCCAGATGATCTGACCGTCCGATGTGATCCAGGCGATGCTCTGATAGGTCCCCAGGATGAGAGCGGGAGGCTCATCGGGCCCGGGTTGCCACACTCCCATCGAATAGGCCCTGTTAAAGCGGAAGAAATCCTTATAGAAATCCTCAGAGGTGCTGAGATGCATTTTCCCTTCAAGTGAACCGTCGGGGGCGAAACGATAGAGGTAACTCGCCGCATCGCAGGCCAGGATCTCCCTCTGGCCGTCTCCGTCCACATCGAGCGCCTCCAGCGAGATCACCTTATGCCTGAACGTGTGCTCCCACAGCTTCTCGCCCTCATCGCTGAGCACCACGAGTTGATTATCCCTCGTCAGAGCGATCACCTCACGCCTCCCGTCGCCGTTCAGGTCGGATGTGAACAGCCGGCATATCTCTGCCCGCTCCCGTTTCGTCGAATAAAACTCGACTGAACCGATGAACGACTTAACGTTCGGGCTTTTCCTCCATTTGACCAGCCTCACGCGCACCGCTTTACACCGCATTCCGGGGAAGATCAGCAGGTTCCGGACGTAGAAGTAGCTTTTGCCGCGAGGTCCGAGGATACGATAAGAGGGCTTCGGCGAGGGAGCCACGCGGATGTCCCTCTTAAACCCGTCGGAGCTGAACTCGACGACCACCTTCTCAAAGAATCTTTCAACCGCTTTAGGTTCGGGGAAAGCGCCCACCGGAGGCTCTCCTACGATCACTTCCGCCAGATCCACCTCCCCGTCGAACCGGCACGTCCAGATCCTACCGTCGGGCGATTTCTCCACGTCGGCTGGAACCACCTTTTGGAGGTGAGAACGGAAACCGTCGAACTTCCACTTCATCCGGGGTTCAATTTCGATCCCAACCTCCGACCTTAGAGCGATAGCGCCGCCGCATCTTTCCCTTTCCCGTTCGATCCTCCTCCAGAGCGATTCCAGATCGTTCCTGATTATTCCCTTCAGATGATCATCTGAGATCTCGACCTCCTCGTCTCTCATCTCACCCTTCGATATGATTCGGGCATCCCTCCACTGAAGGAAAGTCCCGTCGGCGATGGCAACCCATTCGGGTGAGACGTAGAACAGGAGGGCGTCGGTTTTAAGCGGCACGTTCGGCATCGATCCGTCGCCCAGGCCCATGATCGCCAGCTCCGGTTCCTCCTTTCCTTCCCGCCTTCTCATTCCGCGCACGATACAGGCCGTCGGAGATACCCGCCGTGCGGTGAAATCCCTCCCATCGCCGGGGTCTGTGGCGTAGAGGATGT
Source organism: uncultured bacterium (assembly GCA_964535855.1). Lineage (GTDB taxonomy): Bacteria > Poribacteria > WGA-4E > B28-G17 > B28-G17 > JAGGXZ01. Next base: position 3,829 of record CAZHVH010000188.1, on the reverse strand, counting down.
TCTGGAAGCTTGTAAATTCCCCCTTCTTTTCGGGATGAAATTGGATGAACTGTCGCAGCAGGTAGGGCACGAGTTCACCTTGGTATTCTCTCTCATCTGCCCGTCCGGCCTGCTGATTGAGGTTGAAGGCGGGTTTCAGCCAAAAGGTGACATCGCCCTGCCTCTGCATCCACCCCTCGTCCCTCAGCTCGGCCGGAGAACATGTCCGCCAGGTGGCGGTGAGGCTATACTGCCCCGGCTCCTTCGCCTTGATCTCATCGATGAACAGGAAGTAATCGCCCCGTTTCCAGAAGATACATCGTTTCCAGTCGCATCCGTTTGTTCCCGGGACGGTGGTGGCCGTCAGACCTATATGTGGGAGGTTAGCGGCAGCAACCAGCTCCACGCCCCACGGATCGGGCTCCGTTCGTATACCCCGGCTCACCACGACGCCCGACTTATAGTAGTTCCCCTCCTTACCCGTGTGGGCGACCAGGAAGAGCTTCCCTCTATCGACGTAACGCAGAACGCAGTTAATTCCCAGCGGCGGACCGGGGTTATGGAATCCATCCAGGCATAAATACTGATCGTCCGGGCTGAAACCATCGCGGAGGACCAACAGCTCGACGGTTCGATCACGGGGTATTCCCAATTGCGCTCGATTTTTATCGTTCAAGGCCTGACTGTATGAGTGCGGCGAGATAGGCAGCCACATCACGCCCGACCATTCAGATGGTTTCTCAGGCTTAATATCGCCTAGAGGCAACCTCAGTGGGAAACTATAGGGAAACTCCCTGCTGAATGGGATATGTTCGAGCAGCCATTTGAATCGTCCATCCCGATACCACCAGGCCGCGGCTCGAATGGCGTTGCGGGCGGTGGTTTTGGCGTATAGATCTGTGAGCCCACCGTAGGGGATATGTCCGGCCAGACAGCCGAGGTTGTCGGTCTGCAGCAGGTAATAAAGGGCGGCCTCTCGCGCCCGACCCGATTTGAAATAATCCCAGTTCCCCTCCACCAGGGCGAACCACACCGCCGTCTGCCATGCCTGACCGTCCTCGAACTCGCCCTCGAAATCGGGATGATATGCCTTCGTGACAACGTAGTGCATATATCTCCTGATGTCCTCTGCCATCTGCTCCAGACGACGCCGCGCCTCGGCATTAGGCCTTCCGACCTTCAACAGGTGCTCGATGGCGAGATAGAGGCGAGGATTTTTGAACAGCTCATGCCTGGTGCCGACGGAACCCTCTCCCGACCGATACCACCACACCTTCTCGGGAATCATGAGCACGTTTTCGAGCACCTCGTTCTCGACGTCGTTGACCTCCTCCTCCGTAAGATAGCCCAGATCGGTGATCAACGTGAACTCGAACAGCTTTCTGGCGATGTAGTATCCCAGGTGCATGCTCTTGGCCCTCTTAAACCCCCGGATCATATCCTCGTTCCGCGGGCGGGCCATCCGTTTCCAATAGGACTGAACCGCATCTCGAAGAGGATCAGGCCCCGGCAGGACGATCCGTTCGAGGGCGAGTTCCCCCAGCTCGGCGCACTCTTCGACGATCCTCCCGAACTCCCTCAGCGCCTTTCTCATCCCCTCAGTGTCCGACGCCCCGATCAGAACCAGACCTACGCCCGTTCCCCACGGATTTGGATGCGTCACTATTTTGAACCTCCCCGGTCCCGGATCGTTCTCATCGGCCATGAGCATACGACGCACGTAGGGCTCAAAGAGGGCGGGGTTGGCTGAAAGATTTCCGACGAAGATCAGATTCGCCCTCTTCGCCTCCGGTGTGAGCAATAGTCCCCTCTCGTCCGTGACGTTCTTCGGCAGGCGAATCGGCACACTCACCCCGGTTGCTTTGTGGATGATCCCCTGGATCTCCCGCCCGGCCTCCGTGAAGGGGCCCTTTTGGGGAGTTACGATGAGGGCGGACGATTCGCCGTTACGGACCAAAACTACTTTAGGGTAAATCGATCGTGGCAGCATACGAGGGACATCGGCGCTCGATCCCAACGCCGAGAGGATGTTGAATGCCGCTATGAGCGAAATGATGAAGATCGTTCTCACACGTTAATCCTCCCAATAATACGGCTGTACCTCGATGAAATTGAGTATCAGCTCCTGGCCGGTGGGGCCGCCCGGCTCGCTATCGCTCGTCCAGTCCGAGATGGTCAGCCTTGCGGAGGGGGCTTTGGCCCGGAATACCCGCCAGTGGTAGTTGAACCAGAACTTGTGTTTGTCCGTGAAAGGGCCGAGACGATGGGCGTAGTTATTGGGGATAACGCTCTGAAAGCATCTCTCCGGTATTAGCTCTACGCCGTCGATTCTGATGGAGATGGCATGCTTCCTTCGGACGGAGCGACCTTCCCTCAGGTCCTTATAGTCGGCGGTGATCATCTTCATCGAATACAGTTGGCCGGGCCGCAGATTTTTGATCTCCTGGAAGATGATGTTAGGTCGCCGGCTGTTTCTCTTCATCCAGAGGAAGGTGTCACCCAGGTGGGTTCGAGGATAACGCCCCTGCAGCCAGCTATAGCCCTCCATGCTTTTCACAGCGATGCTTCCCTCCTCGGCGGCATTGACCGTCCATCCCGCGAGATCCTCATCGAAGTCGGGGTTCCGGATATGGTCGAGGCGGTATTTGAAGCCATATCGTTTCGATAGCAGCTCCGTTCGGCCCTCCAGGGCGTAGTGCCGATAAAGCCGAGCGGCCCACCGCACCGTCTCCTCATCCGCGTAACCGCTGGTATATTCCATCAGACCGTAGAGCCCTGAAAAGGCCGGATCGGTTGCCAAGTGATGGAACTGCATGTCCATCCAGACCTTATAGTCCACCCTGGGATCGACATTCAGGCTCTCTGTGATGACCAGATAACCCAGACAGAGTATCATGTGTTGAGCACATTCGGGGAGGCTTTTTCTCCAACCCTCCATCTCCTGGCTCAGGGTTCGTCTCAGGAACTCGGCTGCGGTCTCCTCATCGGGTTGTTCCCTCAGGTATCTCTCCCAGGCGAAACGGTATCCGGAGTCGATTACCGCTTTAATAAACTCCCCGCTCAGCTTTGATCCATACATAGAGCCACAGTAAGGGTAGAAAACCTTGTCTCGGAATCGCTCGTCCTGCCGAATTCGGCGGATCGATTCGGTGATCGGCGGATAACGCGGATCATCTCCGCCGCCGAACTCGTCCACGATGATGCCGTCCAGAATGGGATCTTCAAATCCCGGGCTCTCCGACCAGTAGCGATAAGCCTCATCTGCGTCCCAGCCCCTAAAATAAGGAGTCGCGGGAACCTCCACGATCCACCTGCCGCCCCGTCTCTTCCACTCCTCGACAAACGGCCGATGCTCTCGAGCGCCGCTGCCGACGATGGTGTTGACGTTCGGAAGCACGTATTTGCGCAGAAAATCCCAGTCATAAGGGCCGTATTCGGGGATATGGGGATCATACTGAAATTTACAGAAGATCAATTCAGGGACGGCTCGGACGACGAGGCTTTTCAGCTCCGGTTTTCCTTCCGACCACACCCGCAGTTTGTGCTCACCGGCCGACAGATAGCGCATCGCCTCCGATCTCGCCGGCGTTCCCGCCCGGTGGACGATAACAGCCTCATCCCGTGAGGCCGTGTCCAGAGCGATCCATATCCCTCCCTCGCCTTTGACGTCCGCCTCGCTGGAGATAAACACCCAACCGTCCCGGGGGTTTACGAATCTCCACTCATTGTAAGGTTGTTTCGGAAATGCAGTGACATTCACCAACTCGGTGACAAGGTTGTTGAGAACTTTCATCCCTGTCCTCCTCGAATTCCTCCTATGAAGGCGTTTGTCCGCGATCTCGAAAGTCAG
>CAZHVH010000187.1:0-6942 GCA_964535855.1 uncultured bacterium | reverse complement strand
CGGTATCTCCTTGCCGTCATCGCCGAGCACCCATAACCAGTCGGAGTGGTTGTTCGGGTTGATGATCCTTCCCCAGAATCTCCATTCCCCGCCTTTACCTCCAGCCCGGCTGATGTCAAAGCGATAGAGCAGCCATCCCTTGCCGCCCGCATTTGTGACGATATCCCCGAAAGCACCTGATTTCGGTTTGAGGGCATTTTCAGCCTTGCCGAGCTTATAGTTCTCATTTGGGCTCCGTTCGTCGAAGGCTTCTGCCTCAAACCAGATCTGATGCCCTCCATCGTAATTGGAAACCTTGAAAACCTCAACTCCGTAAGAGGAAATGGTCAGCAACGAAAGCAGGAGAGCAAGATAGATAACCCTATATCTCATCGTTTTATCCCCCCTATGAAGTTATTCTGGGCGGATGTGTTGTAGGATCTTTACATCCGCTATCACCTAAAAAGATAACATAGATCGCCCTTCATGTCTAGAGTTTTTATACATCGATGTCCTCCATAGATGATGGTAATGGTATGCTCTATCGAGGGATACCTCGGTAGGAGAAATATCATGGCAACACCTACAAGGAGGGATCGTGATTATGTCTCATGATTCTCTCGTAGGCGACCCTCAGACCCTTCAAAGTAAGATCTGGATCGACGATCTCTATTAAGGCGGAGGAGCTGGCGATGAGCCTCGCTAGGCCCCCAGTAGCTATGACCTTTGGGCGAGGCTCGCCGCGACGGACCATCTCGTCCGATATCTGACGGAGGATCTCCTCGGTCTGACCAAGGAATCCGTAGAAGAAGCCGGATTGTATCGAGGTTATCGTATCGTCCCCTATAGGCGAGGGGGGTTTCTTCAGCTCAACCTTCGGGAGCTTAGCCGCACGGCTGAAAAGGGCTTCCATTGAGATCCCGATTCCAGGGGCGATGGCGCCTCCCAGATATTCACCCGCGGAGGAGATGACGTCAAACGTGGTGGCGGTGCCGAAATCCACCACCACGCATGGCCCACCGTGTTCCTCGAAAGCGCCTATGGCATTGACGATCCTATCGGCCCCGACCTCAGACGGATTTTTGACCATGAATCTGAGTCCCAGATCGAGCTGAGCAGTCACTACCACGGGTTCCTCCTTCAGGTATCTGATCGACATGTCGACCATGTTCGGCAACACCGCCGGCACGACAGAGGAGATGATGACCCCGTCCACCGAATCCATATCTATCCCCTCAAGTTCGAAGAAAAAGCTGATCAACGCCCCGTATTCATCGGCCTGGCGACCGTTATCGGTGGATATCCGCCAGCTATGGATCAATCGCCTGCCTTCAAAAATCCCTATGATCGTGATCGTGTTGCCTATATCCACCGTGAGAAGCACTTAATACCTCCTATCGATCGAGTCAAAACAGGTTCTCGTCGCTTGTTATCTCGAAGGAAGGCTCCTCCTGCTTAGCCGTCGGCGCAGCTCTGGGAGGCTTGGTTTTCGGAGGAGATCCCACATCCTTGAACTGAGCCTTATATAGCTTGGCATAAAGTCCGCCTTTCCTTAAAAGCTCCTCGTGCTTTCCCATTTCAACTATCCTTCCCCCGTCCAATACCAGTATCATATCGGCGTTCATGATAGTTGAGAGCCTATGGGCTATGACAAAGGTGGTTCGGTTTTTGACCAAGTTGTTTATCGCACGCTGGATGAGCACCTCAGCCTCGGTATCCACAGAGGATGTCGCCTCGTCGAAGATCAGTATCCTCGGATCGGCCAGTATCGCCCTTGCGATCGATATCCGCTGTCGTTGTCCTCCTGAAAGCTTAACCCCTCTCTCGCCGACGATCGTATCGTATCCCTCCGGCAGTTCCATGATGAATTCATGGGCGTAGGCCGCCTTTGCGGCCTGGATGACCTCCTCGTCCGTCGCATCTGGTCTGGCATAGGTGATGTTGTTGCGTATCGTGTCGTTGAACAGGAACGGCTCCTGAAGGACTATGCCTATCTGTCTGCGCAACGATTTCACCTTGACTTTCCTCAGATCATACCCATCGATCAACACCCTTCCTCTTGTCGGATCGTAGAACCTTGGTATCAGGTTGGCCAGTGTTGTCTTCCCCGCTCCGCTTGGGCCGACGAGGGCGATCATCTGCCCCGGTTCAGCCACGAAATCGATATCCTTCAACACCTCTATCCCGTCGATGTAACTGAAGGAGACGTTCTCGAACTCAACCCTGCCCTTTATCCTGGGCAACTCCACAGCGTCGGGAGCATCTTGGATCTCAGGGACGGTGTCGAGCACCTCAAAAACCCTCTCGCTGGACGCCAACGCCTGCTGAATCATGTTGTAGAACCTTGTTATGCTGGTTATAGGCCCATATATTCCCTGGACATACTGGAAGAAGACGACCAGCATTCCCGGATTCATCTCGCCCTGAACTGCCTTAAGCCCGCCGTAACAGAGGATTATGATGAATCCGAGCTGGTACTCCAGCCCGATTATCGGCCTGAAGACGTTGAAGAGCTTAGCCAGCTTCACGTTGATGTTATAGAGATCTCTGCTCTTGTTGTTGAACCGTTCAAGTTCGCTCTCCTCCCTCGCAAATCCCTTTATCACCCGGATCCCCGAGATGTTATCCTGAAGGAGTGCGTTCAGCTCACCTATCCTCTCACGCATCACCCTGAAGTTTCTCCTGAGGACCCTGCCGAAGAAGAAGGTGGTGATCCAAAGGGCGGGTGTGACACTGAGCAGCATCAGCGTCATACGCCATTCCCATTTGAAACAGAAGTAGAGTATCCACATCAGCGAGAACATACTGGTTATGAAGTCTATTATCGGGCCGACGATGACCCTCTCCAGCGAGTTGACGTCGTTGATCACCCTGGACATGATATCTCCGGTTGGTTTGTCCTCGAAGTATCTGAGCGAGAGCCTCTGCAGATGTTTGTAGACGTGAGCTCGCATGTCGTAGATGAGGGATTGACCCAGTATCGCCATGGTCAGCCCCTGTGTGATGGAGATCGAATTGGCGACCAGATAGAAGAGGAGGAACATGCCCGAAAGCACGAAGAAGTTGACGACATGCCTGTTGACGGTGGGGAACCAGGTCTCGCCGACGAAGTCCATCACTTTATGCATGTAAGGTTCGATCCATATCGCCTTCCCGAAGAGCAAGCCTCCTCCCAATCCCCTCCCCCCGACAGGAGGACGCCCGGGGCGCATCTGCTCGCCTACCACACTTGTGACCTCGTTTATGGTCACCCCCATCACCTGTGCGGGCAGGACTCTCATAAACGAGCTGAAGGTTGCAAGCAGCAACACCAGGAGAAGCATATACCAGTAGGGTTTGGCATATCTGAGGAGCCTGGGATATGTCTTGCGTATGCCTCCTTTCGGCCGATCGACAGGAGGTCCTCCTCGTCTGCCCATGAATCCGCCGTGGAAGTGCAGATGGATGATCATGCTCATGGCGATCATAAGCAGCCCGACGAGATACGCCAGCATCTTGTTCCCTCCGTAATTGATATCCTTCCCAATAGACGTTATAATTTAGTAGGTGTTTAATATGTAACCATATAACTGATGGGGATTTCAAGGAGGAATTGCTATGAGAAAGCTTCTGGTCTTAACCCACTCGGCCGGATTCAAGCACGACTACCTGCCGACGGCCGAGGAGGTCATAGCGAAGATAGGGAGAGAATCGGGCCAGTTCGAGGTCACGGCCACCCAGGACTGTTCCCTGGTAAACGCTGAAAACCTTAAGGATTATGATGCCTTGCTTTTCGCAACCACCGGCGAGCTGCCGATGGACGAGTCGCAAAAGAAAGCCTTGATCGATTTCGTTAGAGAGGAGGGAAAGGGGTTTATCGGCGTGCATAATGCCACGGATACCTTCTATAAGTTTCCCGAATACGGCCGGATGATAGGTGGATACTTCAACGGACACCCCTGGACCCAAGAGGTCGGAGTCATCGTGGTGGACTCGAACCATCCCTCAACAAAGCATCTGCCGCCCACATTCAGAACGAAGGAGGAGGTTTACGTTCACAGGGATTGGTCCCCGGATAAAACCCATGTCCTTTTGAAGCTAGATAACAGCACTGTGGATCTGAGCAAGGGCAACAGGGAGGATCAATATTATGCCCTTGCATGGTGTCATGAATTCGGCAAAGGCCGTGTCTTCTATACCGCCTTCGGACATTTCAAGGAGGTGTGGCACGAGGAGTGGTTCCAGAAGCATCTTCTGGGCGGGATACTCTGGGCGATGAGGCTCGCATAGAGTGAGCGGGGGCGCAAGGCCTTGCGCCCCTCACGGAGAAATCGTACGGATCAATTTCACGGCGGAGGAGGGACAGACCTCAACGCAGAGACCACAGCCGTCACACCTATCGGCGATGACCTCATGCCGATTTTCCCTCTCGACTATGGCGGAGTACATACACGACCTATAACACAGGCCGCAGTTCGTGCATCTGTCGGGATCGATCCTGGCGACGTAGATGTGCTCCCGGAAGACCTCCTCGGTTTTTAGGATCTTCCCTAGGACGTTGCCCCTGAACTGATCTATATTTTGATATCCCTTTCTATCCATGAACTCCTTCAGCCCGTCCAGTATCCTTCCCAACGCCTCAAATCCCATCAGATAGATAGCTGTGCAGACCTGGACGGCATTGGCCCCCACGAGGAGGTATTTGACCGCATCCTCGCCACACATCACCCCGCCGCTGGCACCGATATCTATCTTAAGATGTTCTCTAGCGGCGCTTATCCACCTGAGGGGATAATATATCGACCATGCCCCGCCGAATCCAGCATATGTCCCATGCATTATAGGGGATTCGGACTCGACATCGATATCTAACCCCGTAAACCGGTTGAACATAACCACACCGTCGGCTCCAGCAGCCTCAACCGATCTCGCGACGAAAAGCGGGGAGGTGAGCATGGAGCTGAGCTTGACGATGATCGGAATCGAGACGGCTGAACGAACGAGACGTGTAACCTCTGCGATCTCCTCCTCGACGTTTAATCCCGTAAACGTGATGGAGCTATGAGGACATGAGACATTGAGCTCCAGGGCGTCGACTCCAGTCTCCTCCATCATCTTGGAGTATTCAACCCATCCCTCATGTGTCTTGCAGTTGATGCTGGCTATAACCGGTATCTCGAGCTCCTCCTTGGCCCGGCGCATCTCCTCAGCATACCTCTCCGGACCCCACTCGCTGGCCTGTTCATAGGAGTAGAGGGACCACGTCCGATATCTTCCGAAATCGCGACGCAATATCCTGAATCTCGGCGTGGGAGCTTTTCTGACCACCACCTCCTCGAAGAGGCTTTTGGCAACAACAGCAGCCGCCCCGGCATCCTCACACCGTTTCATATTTTCGACCGTCCCGGCCAGATGAGATGAGGCGATGATAATCGGGTTTTTCAACCTCAGCTTGGCGTATCTTACACTTAAATCCATGAGGACCTACCCTGTAAATGGAATTGAGACTTAAGACGCAAGACTTGAAAAGGATCATAAGATTCAGTTTCTATGATACGATAGCCGGGATTCCAAGTCAATACCGGAAATCCTTTCGCACATCGATGTTTCGTACACTATCTGGGTAAGCCCCGCTGAGCGTGTTCATCGGAGCTCAGGAGAACTTCTGCGGGGATGATCATTCGTTTGTCTTAAAAGGCCGATATGGGTATAATTTCATCGTATGGTAACGGAGGTGACATATGATCGAGATCTTAAGGGATATATGCGGTTACTGTGGCACCTGCGCGGGCGTCTGTCCCAAAAACGCCATAACCCTTCTGGATCTCTTCGTCGAGATAGAGCATGAGAGATGTATCCGCTGTGGGCTTTGCGTTAGGGCATGTCCGCTGGGCGCCTTAAAGCTGCGCGCAAAGTCGTCCGATTGCCTTTGATACAGGGATATGCTAAAATAAGGCCGAAGCTCGATGAAAGGAGACCGAACTTGGACGCTATGGAGCTTAAACCGCATGAGATAGAGGCGGTGGAGTTTCTCAAAAAGGGCAGGGAGAAACTGCTCAAGGAGATCAGGAAGGTCATCATAGGTCAGGGTGAGGTCATCGACCAGATATTGATCGCCTTTTTCTCCAGAGGGCATTGTCTGCTGGTAGGTGTTCCGGGGCTGGCCAAGACCTTGCTCATAAGCACGATCGCCCAGATATTGGATCTGAAATTCAACAGGATCCAGTTCACCCCTGATCTGATGCCTTCCGATATAATCGGCACGGATATCATCCAGGAGGATATAGATACGGGCAGGAGGTATTTTAAGTTCATGCCCGGCCCGATATTCGCCAACGTGGTTCTGGCTGATGAGATAAACAGGACCCCTCCTAAAACCCAGGCTGCTCTGCTTCAGGCGATGCAGGAGTATAAGGTTACGGCCGGAGGCACGACATATGAGCTCGACCTGCCCTTCTTCGTTCTGGCGACTCAGAACCCGATAGAACAGGAGGGGACCTATCCCCTTCCGGAAGCACAGCTCGATAGGTTCATGTTCAGCATCTACATGGACTACCCCTCCTCGGAAGAGGAGGAGGAAATAGCGTTAACCACCACTTCAGCCTATGAGCCGCAGCTTGAAAAGGTGATGAGCAGGGAGGAGATACTCGAATTACAGGATGTGGTCAGGAGGGTGCCGATAGCCAGAGATGTGGTTCGATATGCCGTAAGATTGGTCAGAAGCTCAAGGCCGTCCGACGAGATGGCGCCTCCGTTCATCAGAGATTGGGTCGCATGGGGAGCGGGGACGAGAGCCATACAGTACCTCGTGCTGGGAGCTAAAGCCCGGGCGGTCATGCTCGGCAGATATCACGCATCCTATGAGGATATACAGGCCGTCAGCAAGCCCGTCCTCAGACACAGGATCCTGACCAACTTCAATGCCGAGGCGGACGGGATAACAAGCCTCGACATCATAGATAGATTGCTCGAGGCCGTAAAACC
>CAZHVH010000186.1:0-6947 GCA_964535855.1 uncultured bacterium | reverse complement strand
TGGTCGGAGACAGCGTGAAGGGGAATCAGGCAGATTATCGATACGATCACGAAGGCTCTTAAGATATTCATTGTCGCCCCTCCTTCGATTTCTCAACTTCTCAACAAATATAGATGCACCACACCCCCCAAACTGTTGGCAAATCGCTCATATTCCTTAGAAGTGTAGCATATCACCCCCTCGTCGCTCCCACAGCGAGGGCATTCCAATTCTTTCTCTCTCCATCTTAGATCATGTATGCATACGGGATGATAACCGAACTCCCACAGATGAGGAGTACGAAAAGTATTTGGAAGAGCATAAGACGCAGAAGATCGGCGTCAAACGGCTTGACGAACTTATCACGGTATGGGGAAGGATTAAACTCGGGGGATAGACCAGATCAAGAGAGATTCTCCCTCACGATGGGACCCCAACGTCCTGTGCGTGTCAGGAGTTCCTTTCCATCTGAAAAGCCGTCCCCACGTCTGGCAAGCAGTTCGATCAGTCGGCGGCGCCACATTTTGACCCTTTCATCGTATTTAGGATCGTCGGCGAGGTTACGTCTCTCCTCCCTGTCGGAGATGAGGTCGAAGAGCATTTCGGCGCCGGAAGCCGGGAACCATATGTATTTCTCGCGGCCATCGGTGAGGTAATGCATCGCCTCCTGAACGCTGTAACATGGTGAGTGCTCACCGTGTATGAACTCGCGCCATTCCTCCCCGCGTATTGCCCCAAAGAGGCTTCTTCCCGTCATCCCCTCAACGGCTTCGATCCCCGCCGCCTCCAGAATTGTGGGCATTACATCCTGTAATCCGACGACGCTTTCGAAAACACCGCACGGAAGATCCCAGCCCTTGGGGTATCGGATCAGAAGCGGTATGCGTGCGGAGCCTTCGTAGGCGTACGTCTTACGGTGGAGGTGATGATCACCCATCATATCCCCATGATCAGATGTGAAGATAACGAGCGTGTTATCCAGGACGCCCAGATCCCTCTGCAACGCCAGGAGGAGATATCCGACCTGAGAGTCGATAAATGAAACCATGGCCATGTATGCAGCGCGCATACGCCGATTCTGCTGAGGGCTCAGCCGGCCATACCATGCAGTGATCGGCAGACCGGGGCTGGGCACATCGTACTTCCGCGCCCAATCGCCGATCGGAACCTCCGGCAGATCGCGATGGACGAACACATCCCAGAACGATCTGGGCGGATCATAGGGTGAGTGCGGCCTTAGGAAGGAGCACCATACGAAAAACGGACGGGTTGGATCGCGCTTTTTGATCTGCTCGATGGTCGTGTTCACGGTCCAGACGACGGGATGGAGGGCTTCGTCGAGATGCCATGGTCGCGCCGTCCATCCGTTTGGGTTCAGACCGTGTCCGTGTTCCCGGGCATAAGGCCCCGCCATTTGTCTGAGCCATTCCATGTAATCATCCACACCCTCATTTAGATCATGTGGTATCACCGTGTGGAAGCCGTAGAGCTTGCGTCGAGGATGCAGGTTACGCCAGCCTACGTTAATACAATGATATCCATGCCGTGCCAATACCTCTGCCACCGAATTGCGCTCGTTCCACTCAACGGCCCCATAACCGATCAGGCCACAATCGTAACTACCCCTTCCCCGAAGCAGACAGAGCCTCGCCCCAGTCGTAGATGGGATCTCTGAATAGGCGTTGGGGAAATATGCGCCTTGGACCACAAAGGCGTCCAAGTTCGGCGTCTCAACGACAGGGTGCCCCGCGATGCTCAGATGATCCCCGCGGTGCTGATCCGTCGTGATGAGAAGAATATTCGGACGCTCTGCCATAATCTCCCTCCTGATCTTAACATGATGATATTAGGAGACACCAGACGGTCTCCGTAAACAAAGCCTAAAAAATTTAGCCGAAATCCCCGCTCTTTTCAAGTAGGGGTTAGGCATTCTCCTTTGAATGCCTAGCCCCTACAAATTTGCCCCGTAGGGGTGCAAGGTCTTGCGCCTACAACGGCGGAAATCATTACCTCTGTGAACCATCAGAAGATAAACGTTGCTTTTACGAGCTATAGGATGTATAATGTTGTCGTCGTCGAAAGATACCGCAGGAGGGGATAGAGCATCCGATGTCCTTCATCTCGAAGTCGGCTGTCCGGTTCGTAACGCTGGCCTTGATCCTCTGTTTGTCTCCACTCGCCCTGTCACAGGAGGAGATTGAGGGGCTCAGCAGGTCAGTTCAACTCAATGACGATGAGGTTTACGGCGATGGCGATAAGGTCTACTGGAACGAGAAAGAGGAGCTCGTTATACTTGAGGGCAATGCCTTTATCAGGTATCAAAACGTCGAGCTCTCCGCCGACAAGATCTGGTTCGACTTTCGCGAAAACCTGATCAGAGCCCAGGGAAACGTGAGCCTTAAGATCGACGAGGAACAGACCTTCTCCCAGGAGCTGATATTCGATGTCAAATCCAAAGTCGGAAAAGTGCTGGATGGTGTGGCTTACAGCCCTCCATGGTTTTACTCCGGCAGGCGGATCTACAAGGTGAGCGAAAAGGAATCGCTGGTGGAGGGCGGCACGATAACGAGCTGTTCTCTCAAACATCCCCATTTCTGGTTTGAGGCTTCCAGGATCATAGTTAAGGTCGATCGGGAGCTCATAGCGAAACATGTGATCCTTAAGATCGGCGGCGTGCCGATGTTATACCTGCCGGTCTATCGCAGGGATCTCCGCAAGGAGAAACAGGCCAGGATCATCGTTAAGCTGGGCATGGACTCATATCAGGGATATTTCATGCACGTCATTTATCCCCTGAAACGGAGCAAGCGGTTTTACAGCGATCTGTTCTACGAATACACATCCAGAAGAGGCATGGGGGAGGGATTTGAGGCGAAGTACAACGTGGATGACGTCAGGCTGAGGGATATCCTTATCAAACTCCCCGAAGATGCCTCGCGGATCGAGGCTAAAAAGGCGGAGGAAAGGGCAGATGAGGTGCTCAGTAGGCTCAGGGGCGATTACGACAGATTCCACTTGAAACGCATATTCATAAAATACGATATCAAGGAAGCGGATATCGAAAATGCGAGGAAGAAGGCGGAGAAGATAAGGGAGGAGGCGATCTCAAAGGGAACGGATTTCGGGAAGCTTGCCAGCCAATACTCCGACGATATGAGCACCAAATACATGGGCGGCGATCTGGGATATCTCATCAAGGGCGAGGGGAAGCTCCCGCCGAAAATCGAGGAGATCGTTTTCTCCCTCCAGCCGGGAGAGATAAGCGAGATCATAGAGGTCGAGGGCGGGTTCGAGATATACAAAGTCGATGATATCCTCGAGCGGTATGGATTGCATGAGGTTCGAGTGCGGAAGATAAGGATAGAGATCAGACCAAGCGAGGAGACGATGAAATCCGTCCAGGCTAGAGCCCAGGAGGCCAAGAAGGAGCTGGATGCGGGAAAGCCATTTGATGAGGTCGCACGCCGTTTCTCAAAGACCGATCCGGATATGGGATGGATCGGCCTTAACGAGCTGGACACCAGGATCAGATACCGGATCAGGCGGATGAAAGAGGGACGATGGACTGATCCGATCCAACTGGATGATGGGGTTTATATATTCAAGCTGATTGAGCGGGAGCCCACACCGACCTTTGAGGAGCTCGCCAAACAGTTCTCTGAGGGCAAAGAGGCTGAAAATGGCGGCGATCTGGGGTATCGCGGCAGGTGGGAGCTACCCAGAGAGGTCAGACGGGTGGCATATGCCACAACGGCCAGGGAGCCAGGGATGGTGCTCGATGAGGGAGACGTCAGCAGGGTGATCAGGGCGAAGGACGGATTCCACATAATCAAGCTGGAGAACAGGAGGTTCTTCAGCGGCCAGGTCTTCCTCTTCACCGGCGACATCTATTCCTACAGTCGCAAAAAATCGTACAAGACGGGAAGACGGTGGGACTTCATGTTTAACCACCGTCAGGTCATATCCACTCCCTGGGATAGCCGATGGGATCAACGGGGGCTTATCCTTCTGACCAAAGCCTCCCTGGGCAGGCGAAGCCTCATAGGCGGGTACGGAACGCCCTCCTCCGAACTTAGAACCATGACCTCGCTGACATGGACGACCTTGCTGGGAAGAAGGATAACGAGGGAGATCCGATCCCGACTGCTCGCCAGGCTTACCCTGGATAAGACCTTCGATTTGGTCGAGGGCGAGCGAAGCTATGCCGTCCAGGAGCTGCCGGAGCTCTACCTGAGCTGGTCGGGCGGGAAGATGTATAACCTCCCGGTGTTCAAACAGATAAACGAAGCGCTTAAAAAGGCCGTTGATAGGATAAAGAGCGAGAGGTTCCCGATCCTCACCCTCCCGACGCTGGACAACACATATATCAGCTCTGACGCTACGGTGGGCAACTACTACAAGGCTGAGTACGGAGGCGAGACCGATATCTACCTACAAACAGGGGATATAACCCTCGACGCCAGTAAAGATGGGGCGATAGAGCTGACGCCTTACCATGAGATAAGATACAGCACCAGTGTAGATGCCAATCTCATATGGCACAGCAAAGATAGAGCGGGCAACAGAAACATATTCGCTTGGAGCTATGGTTTAAACTCCAGAGCCACGATGGATCTTTTCAGGATCTACGACATCAGCTTCATCCCTAACGCCAATAAGCTCAAACACTCCATAGATATGGAGGTCAGCTTCAACTACTCTCCATCGATACAGCAGAGGAAGAACCTCTATCCTTTCGGTCCCATAGCCTATTCCTATGAGAGGAAGCGGCTTGACATGGAGCTTAACTCGCTAGTGGAGGTGAAGACCAGGCGGAATTTCAAATATACCCTCCTGAATTTCAACGCATATACGGCGCGCGATTTCACCAGGGATAGGTACCTGGGATACAGAGAATGGGATTACCTCCGAAGCAGACTTTACCTGACACCCCTTCCGAGCGGAAATTTGAGGCTCGGCTTTACCTCGACACACGATCCCAACCCGCGCGATGGTAGGAGGTTCAAACAGATAGGCTTCAGCTCGAGCCTATCATATAGAAGAGGGAATTACACCAAAGGATGGGAATTCCATCTCGGCAACCAGTTCACTAAATTCTACAAGACCCCCTCCAGGACGATACTGGCCGGATTTGATCTCAGGCCCGGTAGGCTCTTTCAGATCGAGCTGGATGTGCAGTATGACTGGGTTAGAAGGGATTTCTACTCGCAGAGGCTGACGGTAAGGAGGAACCTGCATGATTGGGATCTGAGGGTGAGCTGGTACAGGATAGGATATGGCGAGAGCGCACGTAAGGATTTCACCTTCCAGATCAATCTGATCGCCGATCCATCAGTGGCTATAGGGGTCGGATACGATGCCGTCACCGAATCCTGGGGCCTGAGAAGCCTTCCCGTGGGCGTGCCGTATTATGGTGGATTCATCGGGAGGGGGCTGGGAAGGTCTTACTGAGATACGAGGTCAAGCACCTTGATCACTCTCGGCCCTGCCGCGACGATCTTACGGGAGGCAGAGGTGTAACGTCCTATGAGATGTATCCCCAGTTTGCTCTCACTCAGATGATCCGCTCCGTATGAGGTGGCTTCGGCCCAGAGGATCAACCCTATGACGAAGATCACCTTTTTCAGATACATGCTCATCCTTTAAAGGGCGAGGCATTTGAGGGAAATGCCTCGCCCCTACATGCTGATTGTGATCGGATCACTTTATGGTGATCGAAGTTCCGGTTTTGGATGATCTATATATGGCATCGAAGATCTTACTCGTCCAGATCACCTCCTCCGGTGGAACAGGAGAAGGGAGGTTGTTGCGGATGGCGTTATGGAACGCCTCGAATTCCCCCGGCGCCTTTTGGATGTCTTTGGGTATCTCAGGCTCATAGGAGATCATCTCGCCCTTCTTGTCCGTGTAGACCCTGAAGGGATGGAAGGTGGCGCCGGCCTTATCGCCTATGAAGAAGGTGGTTCCCGACCCCTCAACATGCGAGGCCCAGGCCGTCTCCAGAGTCACGGTCAGACCGTTCTCGAAGAGGATGACGCCCATTCCGAAGTCCTCGACGTTGAACTGCTTCGGATCCCATTTCCCCCAGGGGTTGACCACGTTCGCTCTGTTGCCGAATTTGGTGTCAACCTTTCCAAAGGCCTTAATCGGCTTCGGATAGCCCAAAATCCACAGAAACACATCCAACACGTGAACACCGATATCCATCAGCGGCCCGCCTCCGGCCATCTTTTTGGTTATGAAGGATGGAGAGGCCGGTATCCCGCGCCGGCGAAATGCCATCGCCCTTCCGTAGTACACCTCGCCGAAGAACCCTTCCTCTCGAAGGCGACGCAGCGTCATCATATGTTTGTTGAATCGGGATTGGAGCCCTATCTGAAGGATCTTGCCTGTTCTCTGGGCGGCCTCCAACATCGCCAGGGCATCCTTCACGTTGCCCGCCATCGGTTTTTCACAGATGACGTGCTTTCCCGCCTCCAACGCGGCTATGGTGGGACCGGCGTGGAAGTTGTTGGGGGTGCAGACGCTGACGGCGTCCAGTTCATCCATCTCCTCCAACATCTTCCTGTAATCGGTGAACCAGTAGGGGATGTCGTGCTTCTCGGCGAAGGCCTTGGCCTTGTCCTTGACGATATCACAGACGGCGATCACCTCCACACCCTCAACACCTCTGTGACCGGGGAGGTGCTTGCCGGCAGCTATACCGCCCGCACCGATGATGCCGACCTTGATCTTTTTGACCTTCGCCCTTCGTCTTCGAGCGCTCATCTCATCCTCCTGATCGGGGTACTCGCCTTAAGGGCGATCTCAATTTTATTCCAAATTAAGTTGATGTGTCAACCTCGCTAAATTCACGATCGATTTGCCAAGGGGGGAAGATATAGGGTAAAATCTAACCTGTAGATTAAAGGCGAGGAGCCCCTCAGCAGTTGACCGAAAGTGTGTCAAAGAAGGAACGAGGAACCAGG
>CAZHVH010000185.1:0-6970 GCA_964535855.1 uncultured bacterium | reverse complement strand
CAATGTGACGGTTTTGCCAGACAGAGCTGGTGCGACACCCTGTCATGCTTACTCGCCAAGCGAGAACCGTTCACGTAGGCGGCCACCTCACCGTCAGCAGGCGGCTTAACACCCGCCTTAGCCTTGAAGCCCTGTGTGCATTGGCACACCTTGACCTACTTTGACACGCTTTCGGTCAACTGCTGAGGGGCTCCCATCCGGAAAATTTTCAGGGTTATTGTATCAGAATATCCTTTAATTGGCAAGGGTTCGCGTTAACTTACATACCTGACAGCTATAAGGAGTCGAAGCAGGTGGGGAAATTCCCATCGAGGGAAGCTCACTGCATCCTTATCTTCACCTTCTCATCTTTGATCAAGGACGCCGTCCTGTGATGGCAGGGGTTTTCTGGTATATCACAGGATCGCCGCTTACACGATAATGACCCGCGTTATTCGGAAGCCTCTCCCCACAACCGGAATGACTCAAATCGAGTAGCCGTTCCTTCCGGATATGTTCCCTGGTAGATGGTGCGGTCTATGACGCTTATGCCATGCAGACCGACCTCAATTGGGTCCTCCACTTGGAAATCCACATTCCCTACTGTGAACCATTCCTCTCCGTCAGGACTGCACAGGGCCCTTACATGACCGGTGAGCCTCTCCAGGCGCAGAAAAACACGTTCTGAGGATAGACGTCCCCGACCGATGATTACATCCTTGTTCCCGATGCATCCCATGAAGGAGATCTCGTTTTCCCCCGCTATCCCCCTGGTGAGATGGAGATAATTCTCCCTATCTTTCCATAACAACATTCCGCCGATGGCGAGTTTATCCTCGAAGGCAGGGATACAGACAGTTTGAGCGGCGAAATCCCCACAGATCGGCCTGAGAACGCGGGGCGCGCTCAAGTTGAGATGCCAAAGATCACGTCCGTTCGCGGCGTGTATCTCCAATCCATTCCCCGTGTTGAAAGAGGAGTCTCCGAACGGGTCCTCCCATCTCCAGTCTCGGGAGAGGGTTTCGGCAAACTCGTCGTGGAGCAGAGGCTGGGGAAAGTCAACCGGTTCGCTCGGTTCCAGATACCACTGGGTGAACGGCGAGAGGAACGTCGAGTCCTGGAACTCACATCCTTTCTCACGCAATCGGCAGCAGAGCTTGAGGAACTTCTCGGGATCGTCATGGTAAACCTCCTCAAGTCCGCTCAGCGCCCCGACAAGGGGGTGTTGAATCAAGTGGAGCAGCAATGGCGCAAGCCTATACAGCTTCTCCTTCGCCGATTCGATGGTCTCCTGGAGTAGCTTTTCTGCCTCCTCACTCCTATCCCAAGCCAGATACGCTCGTCCTAGGGCGTATGTCGCCATCACCTCCCTATCGGGAATGTCCATCTCGCGGAAGAGCCGGGCGGATGTGAGGAGAACTTCCTCCGCTTTCTCCTTATCATCTTTACAGAAGTGGATCATACCGATACAGAGGTGGTCCAATCTCGACTCATATGCCTTCGCTATCGCCTCGCTTTTCACTTCCTCCAGAATCTCATAGGCTTTGTTGGCCCACTTCTCTGCCTCCTGGAGCTCGTCGAGGATCAGGAAGGCACGCATCAGATGGTGATAGCACCAGATAGCAGTCTTAGGGTCACCTATTTTCTCTAGCAGTTCCAGGGCCTGTCGTTGTTCCCTGATAGCCCCATGGAAATCGCCTTTCCTGGCCAAACCGCTTCCTCTGATATGATGGGCTATGGCCAACGCTCTGAGATCACGGTATTGCCCCGCCTCCCTCTCGAGAGCGTCGAGCCAATTGAACGCCTCGTCCAAATTTT
This sequence comes from uncultured bacterium, assembly GCA_964535855.1. Lineage (GTDB taxonomy): Bacteria > Poribacteria > WGA-4E > B28-G17 > B28-G17 > JAGGXZ01. The sequence continues at coordinate 5,173 of CAZHVH010000185.1, read as the reverse complement.
TTGCATCGGCATATACGTTGGAGATATGCTCATAGACAGCCTTGAGCTCCTCCGTATAGGGCAGACGCCGGACAAAACGGGTGTTTCGCAGGGTGAACTCCCGTCGTTTCTCCCTATCACCCTTAAACAGGTATCCTTCCGCTATGATATCGTTCATCAAGGCCGCTTCGACGGATTCGGTCTCATCTCCCAAAAGAGCCAGGCCTTCCTTCCCGAGGCGGATCTTCTCATCCCATCGTCTCTGCCAGTAAAGCACCTCACCCAGCCAGTAGTAGAGCCTCACGAGCTCATGGACATCCAGCTTTATCTCCCGTCCAAGAGCTATCGCCTCTCGTAGATATTTCTCCGCCTCTAGACCTTTCCCGATTCCATGATAGAGCTGTCCTAACTCCTTCAAGGCTTCCAGCCGCCAATCCTTTCGAGACTCGCCAAGGGGATTCTCCTTCAGCAGCTTTAAAGCTTCCCTGAGATAATCTATCGCATCCCTGTTTGAATACACCCGTTTTGCCTTCTTTCCCGCCTTTAACAGGTACTCCACCCGTCTCTCGATCCTATCGGTATGCCCCCAATGATACGCCAAAACTTCGTAGTGTTCATCCAATCTGTCGCCGTAGATCCTCTCTATCGCCTCAGCTATTTCCCTATGTAGCTCAGCCCTGAGCTCAGGAAAGAGGCCCGCATATACCACATCTTTGATCAAAGCGTGTTTGAATACGTAACCTCCCCCTGTCTCATCCCTAACCAGGAAATCGAGTTCCTCGAGCCTTTTAACGGGTTCATCCTCCGATATCTCCCTGAGCAGTTCCACGGGGAGAATATCCCCTATGACGGAGGCGTATCTCAGGGCGTATTTCGAATCGTCCTCTAACATGTCGACTCTGGAGCTTATCACGCTGAAGATCGTGCTCGGGATCTCCATCTCCCCAAGCTCATCCCTTAGCTCCCATCCCTTTCCCCTTCGCACAAGCTTGCCGGAGTTAATCAGCGCTCTGATCATCTCCTCCAGAAAGAAGGGATTCCCCTCCGCTTTCCCTAGGATGTGATCTTCCACAGAGGGAGGAAACTCCCAGCTGAGGAGCTCCCTGAGGAGAAGCCTGCTATCCTCGGAAGAGAGACTGAAGAGCGGCACCTCGCTGTACCGCTCGGGATATCTCGTGGAAACCTCCTTTCGAAGCTGCCAGCAAGGGCTATCCCTCTCCGGCCTGTAGATGCATAGGAACATGACGGGATACCCCCTCATCATCCCTATGAGGTAGGTCAGAAGCTCATAAGATGCCTCATCTATCCATTGTAGATCCTCTATCGCCACGACGATAGGCCTCTCCCGGGAGGTCCTCCTGAACAGCTCCCTTATGGCTATGAACCTCTTATATCTCAGCTGTTCGGCGGTCAATCCCCTCGTCTCCTCTGGGTCCACACGCGAGATGAAACTGAATATGTATGGGGTCAAATCTTCCGCATCCCTTATCCTCTGTCGAACTTCGGTTTCTATCTTCCTTTTCATCTCATCATCCGAGTCGCTCATCCTGATGTCGAAGAACTCCCTCATCACCTCCAAGAAAGGGATGTAGCTTATCCTCTGACCGTAGGAAATGCATCTTCCTTCAAGCCACAAAACCTCTCGCTCCTCAGCATATCCCCTCAGCTCCGAGGCCATCCTGCTCTTTCCTATCCCGGCCTCGCCTATTATGGAGACTATCCTCCCCTCGCCTTTAAGAAGCTTATCTACGTATTTCTTCAGATTTGCAAACTCACCCTCCCTGCCTATCATTCTGGATCTAAGCTCATCTATCCCCCAAAGCTTCCTCGGATGCTCCGCCCTACCTAACACTTCATATCCTTGGATGTCTCTCCCCTCGAATTTCCTGAAGATGAACCTCCCTTTTGAAAGCATGTAGGAACACTCATCAACCAGTATCTTTCCCCCTGAAGCCGCTTTTATCAAGTTGTAAGTTAACCTAAGGAAATCGCAGCTTAATTTACACCTTTCCCCCCTTATCTCGGCCATCCCTGTGGTTATGGAGGCTCTGAAATTCAACTCCTCATCGAGTTCGGCCAGCTTCTCACGCATCTCCAGGGCTGTGAGGATAGCCCTCTCCGGATCATCTTCGTGGGATGCTTCCGCTCCGAAGAGGACCGATAAACCTCCTTCCTCCCCCTCGCCTGTAATCCCACCATATTTCTTGACCACATCCTCGAGGATTTCCTTAAGCTCAGCGGGAATCTCCCCTTTACTCCCCTCAACTTTCACGGAGAGTAGAGTGATGTTCCTCAACCCCTCTATCGCCTTGGATATCTTCTCTTTAAAATCCTGTGTGAGTTTATATCTTTCAAACTCCTCCTCCACGATCTGAAGCATTTTCTCCTTCAATTTCCCCCTGGCTCTTCTGAGCCTATCTTTGACCGTGTTGACGGGTATATCTAAGAAGCTCGCTATATCCTTATAGCTTAGGCCGTCGATGTAGTAGAGGGTTACGACGAGTCTGCTTTTCTCTGGGAGGGAGTTTACAGCTCTCATCACTCTTTCCCAGAGTACTCTCCTTTCCAGCTCCTCATCGGGCGGAGGTTGAGGGTTTCCGAGGGCGGGTTCCTTCGCCTCCTCTATGGATATGGTCTTCTCTCTTTTTCTCCTCCATGAGAGGCAGACGTTCCTGACGATCCCTCGGAGCCAACCTGCGAACTTGGAGGGGTCTTTGAGGGTGTGGAGGTTGGAGTAGGCCCTTATGAACGCCTCTTGGGCGGCGTCCTGGGCGTCTACGAAGTTGCCTAACATATGGAAGGCCAGACCGTAGGCGGCAGACTGATATCTTTCGACGAGAACGCCGAAGGCGTCCTTATCACCTGATAGGGTCTTCTCCACCAGCTGTTTATCTTGAAGTGACATAAGTCTCTACCTTTAAAAACGGTCATTTGTAGTCATTGAGTCATTCGGCTTCGCCATCATAATGACTACAAATGACAACAAATGACCATAAGTGCATAGGCTGACAGCTGAAAGCTAAAATACCTAGGACTCAAACTTACCGCACCAAAACCATCTTCCTCTGTCTCTTGAACCTCCCAGCCTCCATGAGGTAGAAGTAGACCCCTGAAGCCACCTCCTCACCCTTTGAATTTCTACCATCCCAGTATGCGGCTCTCCCTTTGCTCAGATAATCGCCCTCATCTTTCAGGCCCAGATCGAGGGTTCTTATGAGCTGACCTTCCACGTCGTAGATCCTGATTACCACATGCTCTCTTTTCGTAAGGCTGAAGGGTATCCAGGTTTCGGGGTTGAAGGGATTGGGGAAGTTCTGGTAGAGCGCTGTCCTTTTCACCTTGCCCCATGTTATCAGTTGCTTTTTAATGGGCTCAACCGGTCTACCAGGAACCTCGATGTTCACTTCCCATAGGAGTATAGTTCCATCCTCGCTTCCCGAAGCCAGCCATCTTCCGTCGGGACTGAACATTACGGAGTGCACCCAGTTAACATGCCCTTTAAGCAGAGCGATCTCCTTTCTCTCCTCCACACTCCATAATCGGACCGTTTTGTCCCCGCTTCCAGAGGCGAGGAGTTTCCCATCAGGGCTGAATGATACAGAGTATACCTCGGCGGAATGTCCCCTTAATGTCGCTATCTCTTTTTTCCTTTCCACATCCCAGATACGGATTGTCCTGTCCCATCCCCCGGAGGCGAGCAACTTTCCATCGGGACTGAAGGCTACTGAGGCCACACCCCACTGGGTGGTATGTCCTCGAAGCACCGCTATCTCCCTTTTCCCTTCCACATCCCAGATACGGACCGTCAGGTCAGACCCTCCAGAGGCGAGCAATTTTCCATCGGGACTAAATGACACAGAACTTACCCAATCAGTATGTCCTTTTAACACCCCTATCTCCTTACGATCTTCCACATTCCAAATGTGGATAGTGTTATCACCTGCTGAGGCAAGCAGTTTACCATCAGGACTGAATGAGATCACACTACTACTATGCCCTTTAAATATGGTGATCTTCTTCTTTTCCTCTATATCCCAAATGCAAATAGTTCCATCATACTCCCTGGAAGCGAGCAATTTACCCTTAGGGCTGAATGCCACGAAGGACACCCATGAGGTATGCTCTAGCAAAGCGATTTCCCTTCCCTTTTCCACATCCCATAGTCTGACAGTTTTATCAAGCCAGGCTCCTCCTGAAGCGAGCAGTTTACCATTGGGGCTGAATGAGATGGAGCATACCGGACAGGTATGTCTTAGCATAGCGATCTCCTTCTTACCTTCTATATCCCAGAGCCGAACGGTACCGTCCAAGCTTCCAGAAACTATAAACCTACCGTCAGGACTGAACGAGATGGAAGAATGGAGCGGGGCGACATGTCCTCTCAATGTCATAACTACTTTCCTCTCCTTTACATTCCAAAGTTTAATGGTATAACTGGGATCTCCTGAGGCGAGCAGCTTACCATCGGGGCTGAATGCGACGGGATGCATCCCGGGGAGCGTGGTGATCCTCTTCTTTTCCTCCACATCCCACAGCAAAACGGTCTTATCCCAACCTCCTGAGGCGAGCAACTTACCATCGGGACTAAATGCGACGGAATTGATCTGTCTGGTGTGTCCTCTCAGCACAGCGATCTCCTTCCCCTCCTCAACATTCCAAAGCCGGATGGTGTTGTCAGAACCGGCCGAAGCGAGCAACTTGCCATCTGGACTGAACGACAAACAGACTACCCCACTAGCATGTCCTTTCAACACAGCGATCCCCTTTCTCTCCTCCACACTCCATAATCGGACCGTTTTGTCCCCGCTTCCAGAGGCGAGGAGTTTCCCATCAGGGCTGAATGATACGGAGTATACCTCGGCGGAATGTCCCCTTAATGTCGCTATCTCCTTTCTCTTTTTAACATCCCAAAACCGAATTGTCATAGCATCCCCCGAAGCGAGTAATTTGCCATCGGGACTGAAGGAAACCGCTATCACCGCTCCTGTAAACCCTTCAATCAGACCGATTTCCGTTAAATCCTCGGCCTTATATAGCCATATCCCTATACTGCTTGCCACAGCGATGAACCTGCCGTCAGGGGTGCAGGCTATTCCTCGAATCGCCCCCTTCCCCAGCCGAGCCGTCGGCTTTTCGGGAAGGGTCTGTCCGAAGAGGGGAACTGAACGGAGAACGATGCAAAGGAGAGCTAATA
>CAZHVH010000184.1:0-6998 GCA_964535855.1 uncultured bacterium | reverse complement strand
AGAAACAACAGACATACCGTTAGGGATTTCAATCTGACCATATCCATCCCCCCTTATTTTGATCGGAAAAGCCGCTATGTTATCTCGCTTAAACTGAATCTTATCACTCTTAGATCGGCAAGTCAACCGCCCTGTATTTTATATCCGCCATTTGGGGATAAGAGACACGAACGACAAAGGGCGAGGCATTCGACAATTCGAACGCCTCGCCCTTCACACCTCATGGGAAGGCTAAGAGAGGCTTTATGCGTTATCTCGCCTTAATCCTACCCCAAAGGGTAGTGACCTTATCCTGGAGATCAACTAGCTTCAAGGAGATATCGGATACACCCTTTCACCATCGGCGGTTATCACGCGTATCCTCTCGTTCTCCTCAATGGAGATCTCCCTCACGCTGGGAACTCCCCGGTGGAGTTCGAGTACGGCGAAAAAGCGACGACTTTTGCCGGGAGCCCTCAGAAGAATCGTTCCCCTGTCCTCGGGCAGAGGATTTCCTGGAGTTCGCCCCGCCGTTGCCTCGTAAACCCCGTCTGATCCCGCTAACAACCTCAACCATATCCGTTCCGAAACACGCCAATTGGCCTCCAATAAACCCGAAACCACGATGCTCCTCCGGGCGGTAAAAAAGGAAAAGATGCCCTCCTCCGGAAGCGGGGGCATACCGAGGAAATCGGCGGTCCGAGACACACCCACATCCATGCTCCCATAGGCATGGAGGACCCATCCGTATCGGTGCTCATCCCCGGACTCACATCGATCCGCGATCACCACATATGGAGGATCGAAAAAGAGCTTTCGTTCGAGCCTAACCCCTGGATATGCGTCGTGGATGATCCCTCGGGCATACGGCGGGCTGGAGTCAGGATGCCACTCGAGTGATGTTCTCTTCACTTTACCTTGACTCCTCTCGTCCACTATGAGGGTGTTATGTGCAAGAGTGCTTCTCCAAAAGGCACAGACCTCCTTAAGCGAATATCCCGCCGTGCCCGGATCAGGGGAGATCACCTCTCCCATGGCGTGAAGTGAGATGGAGAGTTTGTCAGGATGATCGTGTCCGCCGCCGTGAGCCCCGGATTTGAAAAGCAGATAGAAATCCCCTTTTCGGAAGAGGCCGATGCCGGCTTGTCTTAAGAGCGTATGTCCGGTCGGTATTCCCCCGGGTGGAGGCAGATAATCTGGCCCGAAGGCCAAAGCGGTCAAACCACGACGTGGCCCGCCGGTCGCCGCATAGATGGAGGCCAATGCAGGGGCGAATCGATCGAAATCGAGCACTCCCGCGGCGTATTCATAGAGGTGACGATAGGCTATAAGGCTCAACACTTTGGGAGCGCCCAGATCGCCTAAGGGGGGTAATCTCAGATTCCCATCAGCAAGGTTCAGAGGTGCTTCGAACATGGCTTTAAGCCTTGTAGTTGAAGCGGGATCTTTCCTGTCCTCCAGTTCATAGAGGGCTATAAGCGGACAGAGCGAGTAGAAATGGTAGAAAGTCGTTCCCTCAAACCAGAACCCGTCAAACTCCCCTTCCTCATCGGCGGGGACACCTCCCTCCAAAAGCGCCCTGAACCCCGTCTTCGGATGATGGAGGCCCATCTCCTCCCACTCCGCCCGTTCTAACAGCCTTCCGAGGATCGAGACGGCGGCGGAGACATAACAGGTCATGTTGTGCACACCGGATCTCTCCAGAAATCGGAATTGATAGGATATCCCGTCCTCAAAGATACCCCGACGGATGCCCTCATGATCCGCCTTGGAGTAGGCGGCGCTTCTGCGAGTCAGCTCATATGCCTCGGCCAGGAGCATCAGCACCTGAGCGTCGTAAAGGGGCTGAAAGTAAAGCGCCTCCATGTTGTTTCCCTCCCGCAGCTCACGGCGGGAGAATATCTCCATGGCTCTTCTCAACCCCCGGGCCACCCACCCGGCATACCGCTCGTCACCCGTCAGCGCGTAGAGAAAACCGAGGCTACGCATGATCCTGTATGTCCTCTCATGCGTCAGCAACGTCCATGCCCTGTGATGTGGTTTGCCCGATATGAGCTTCCCCGTCAGGGGATCGAGAAACGCATGGGGTTTTTTCGGATCGTAAAGGAGATGCTCGCCTGAAAGTGGGGAGTAAAAATCGTGTCGCCATCCTATCCGCTCGATCGGAAGCTGAGGAGGCTTTCCGAGAACCTCTTCGGCCTCGCGTCTCATCAGCTTGAACGTCTCCCTAGCCCAACGCAATTTAGATATCTTACGCCTCATCTCTTCAACCCTCTCGCTTCCGAAGAAAAGCGTAGGCCATATGTCCTCGATGAGGGCGCCTCTATCATGTGGAGATAACGTATAGGACCATTGACCCCACGGTCTCATAGTGGCCATTTACCGATCGCCTCTCCTTTTCGCTCATATTACCGCCGAGTGTAGCGGAGATCTTAAGAGTGTCGTTTACAGTCACTTGTAGTCATTTATAGTCATTTGAAATGACGGCGAAGTCAAATGACCCAATGACTACAAATGACCAAGCCGTGGACGGCAGATGACCTGTTAGGGAGAAACGCTACACTCAAGGGAAATAAGAGCGTTCCTTTTTAATTTCATCTTGGCCGATTGTAGGAACGAGTAAAACCTCCTCAGATCGGGTTCGATCTTCTCCCAGACCCTTTTTCTGGCCGGCGAGAAGACCTTATGATAGATCTCGAAGTCGAACCTCACCGCCCTCCACTCCTCCTTGAAGGCGACCAGACCTCGGTTTTCGGGAGGCGACGCGCCGAAGTCGACCCATTCATATCCGTTCTGACAGCCCCACTTTATCACCTCGTTGAAGATCAGGTTGTTGGGTCTATAGGATCTGAACTCGTGTAATGAGGCCCCACACCAAAGCGTTATGGTCTTATCAAATATCAGGAAAAGCAATCCAGCGATGACTTTCCCCTCCACCTCAGCCACGATCAGATCGCCTATCGGGCTGGTCTGAACGTATCTGAGCAGCTCATACGGTTTAGGTGGGCTTCCAAATCGGAGCATTGCCTTCAGGTATATATCGTAGAACTCCTTCAGCTTATCTTCAGATTTCGTCCTGATCCACCTTACGCCAAGCCTGTTCGCTTTCCTGACGGCGGTTCTAACTCTGGGGTTATATGACCTCCATATCCTCTCGAAGTCGGGATCAAGCCTGAGGAGATGCGTGAATCTCCTCTCCGACTGATCCGCCCACCTCTGGAGTTCCGACCTTAAGCTTTCGGGCGAAAGCGGCGGTCTCGTGATAATGAGCTCATATGCCCCGTTTTGACGGGCGATCTGTTCCATCGCAGCGATAGAGGATCGGATCAGATCCACATCGTCGAGCAGATCCCTCCTTATCATCGGCCCGCCGAAGAGGTTCCAGGGCATGGATAGAGCTGATCTGAGGGCTGGAAGCGTAGAAAAGAGAAAGAGCGGCATCGCGGCGAGATCCTCATTCTCAGATCTCATGACGAAATAGGAAGGTTTCATGCCGACGAACCGTTCCGATAGCGCACATCGCCATAACCAGGAGTTGAAGGGCGTGGAGTAAGGACACATTCGAACGATCTCGTCCCACGCACCTTTCTCCCCGATTTCAACCAGATCGTACCCTTTCATGATCTATCAACCTTCTTATCGTAAATCCAAGTCCGCCGCATATCAGCGAGTAGCCGATGATAATGCCGTGAAGGCTGAACCCCGATGCGATCGCCTTTCCGCCCTCCTCGCCGAGACTGACGAGCGCCCAGCTCCACGGCGCCTCGACCGTTCCCAATCCAGCTATGCTTTGAATCGGGATAAGGTTGAAAAATCCGGTGAACGTCAGGGCAAAGATAACCTTCAGCCACCCGAAGCCGAACTCCATCACATCGACCAGGTAACACTGGAGGACAAGCCTGATCCCGAAGGCGATCGATGAGATCGGCACTATCCCAAGTAGGATCTCACGGGGATGGAATCGACCGATCTCCTCCAGCAGATCCGCCATCTTGTCGAGAACCATTTTCGGCAGCCATCCCTTGCTCCTGAACCACATGGCCAGCTTGGCTCCTTTGACCCAAAGCACTCCGAGCGATCCAAGAAGAAATAGGACGAAGCTTAAGGGGATGATGAAGAGCGTCGCCACAGGCACGGCGTCCTCGAGATCGCCCATGAAATAGAGCCCCAAGGCCAGCAGGAGGATCAGGTTCAGCGAAGCGTCCACGACGCTGCCGATGAGGAGGGATGAAAGCCCTCTCGTAAGCTTAACTCCGTCTCCAGTTTTAACCATGTAGAGATAGGACAGATCGCCCGCCCTCATCGGCAGTAGATTCGACCAGAAGCTGTAGAGCAACATCACGGGGAAGAGCCTCGCGGGCGAGATCTCCCTTCTCAGCAGAAGGCTGAACCTGATCGCCTTGACCATATTGAAGATGAGATAGATCAGAAAGCCGAGGGCGGCAGTTATCAGGGAAAGCGATTTGAGGGCTCTCGCGATCTCCCCGATCTGAACCCTCGATATCAGAAAGGCGACCAGGGCTAGGGCTAATACCGCTGTCAGAAGACGCAGAGGCCTTACTTGCACACCAATACCGCTCTGTTGGCCAACTTCGCCACCGTGTCGGTGGTGCTGTTGAAGATCGCCTCATAGAGCTTGCCACGTCGGCTGGCCCCAAGGGCGATCAGATCACATCCCTTGTTATCGGCCGTCTCGATTATGTTGGCCACGGTGAAACCCAGCTCCGTATCAACCTCGACGTCGATCCCCCTAAACCTGAAATACGTGAGCATATCCTTGGCGATGCTGTTCGATTCAGGGACGGTATCGGCGATGGCGAGTCCTGTCAGCTCGATGCCGAGCCTTTCACAGAGCTCTGTCGCTAGTTCCAGAGCCCTATCCGAGTAATTATCCCCCCTGTGTACGACCAGAATCCGCGTCAGTTCAAGACAGTTTTCGTGAACCACCAGCACCGGCTTGCTGCTATCGATCAAAATGTCATCTATCTCGTTATAGACCAGCTCCAGTCCTTTGGTCTTTATCTCCTCTGGCATTCCGACCACGATCAGATCGACCATTCTTCCCATCCGGCAGATCTCCGGCGCCCATTTGCCCGGAACGATGGTCGTCTCGAACCTGACGCCGGCCTCCCGACATTCCTCCCTAACGGTCACGAAGGTCTCAGTAGCTAGCAGATCTGGGTTGGACTCCTCCTCATCGCTTATCTCGCCTGGAAAGGTGGCGCATACGAGGAAGGCGTTCAATCCCTTTGCCATGTTTAGAGCGTATTCAAAGGCGGCCACCTCATGTTTCGCGCTGCCGACAGATACCAGTATACTCCTGATCATTACCCCATCTACCTCCCGATGTCCTTGTATCGCTCATATTATCGTTAAGTGTAGCGGAGATCTGAGAGGTCAGAAATACTTATTTCTCAGAGTTAGAAGGAGACAGGAAACAGGAAGCAGGAGGCAGGGGAAAATCTATATTCCTGTCTCCTGTTTCCTGCCTCCTGTCTCCTAATGGATAACCGCTACACTCAAGTGGAATATGAGCGTTTTGTATTATTTAGGATATCCCAGATTTCAGGAAAAGTCAATGTGGGATCTGATGATCTCATGCTTGACGCGATCCCTATTTCTGTGTTAGGATAGGGTTCGCATATCAGGAGGAAACGATGAGTGGGGGAGAGAGGAAAAGCTCGATCTTCTCAGGTATAACGAGAAACGTTTTGGTGTTGGGAATCGTGAGCTTCCTCACGGATGCCAGCACGGAGATCGTCTATCCCCTCCTGCCTATCTTCCTCACTGAGGTTCTCAAAACGAGCAGGGTGTTCGTGGGGAGTGTGGAGGGAATAGCTGAGAGCACGGCAAGCTTCTTCAGAATTTTCTCCGGATGGCTCTCCGATAGGATCGCCAAGAGGAAGATATTGGCCGTGATAGGTTACGGGATATCCAGTCTGACAAGACCTGCTGTGGCCTCCGCAATGGCTGGATGGCATGTGCTTCTAGCGCGATTCATCGACAGAATAGGCAAGGGCGTTCGAGGTGCTCCGCGCGATGCCCTCCTGGCCGACTCGACCGACAGATCCAAGCTGGGAAAGGCGTTCGGCTTTCACCGGAGCATGGATCACGCGGGGGCCGTTTTGGGCCCCATAATAGCGTTTCTGCTTTTGATGGCTTTCCCCGGAAATTACAGGACCGTCTTTTGGTTCGCCACCATACCGGCCTTTCTCTCGGTTTTCACTCTGGCTATCTTCGCCGAGGAGAAAAAGGCGTCAGCCGCCGAAGGAAGGAGGCTTTCTCTTTCATTGCGTCCGTTCGATATCAGGTTCAGGCTTTACCTTGTCATACTTTTCCTCTTCACGTTGGGTAACTCCAGCGATGCCTTTCTGCTTCTGAGGGCCAAAAGTTTGGGCGTATCAGACAAGCTAGTTCCCGTTCTCTGGTCTGCCTTCCACGTGGTTAAGGTGATCACATCCACCCCCGGCGGAAGCCTCTCGGACAGAATTGGCAGAAGGAAGGTTATCATCTCCGGTTGGGGGATATACGGGCTGATCTATCTGGGATTTGCTTTCGCCGCCGACAGCCTGCATATATGGCTTCTATTCCTGGCTTACGGGGTGTATTATGGGCTTACGGAGGGAACGGAGAAGGCGCTGGTGGCCGACTTGGTTCCCTCACAGCTCAGAGGGACAGCGTATGGGCTTTATAGCTTCGCCATAGGAGTCGGCGCCCTTCCGGCGAGCCTCATACTCGGAGGACTGTGGGATCTCTTCGGCCCGGAGGTGGCTTTCTCCTTCGGCGCCGTAATGGCGCTTTTGGCGATGGTGTTGTTCTATCTGCTGATCAGGCCGACCTCCGCCTCTCATGGGGGTTGATATATCGATTCAAGTTGTGGTATATTATCCGACGCTTAAAGACTCTTGGGAGAGACTAAATGGAAGGCGATTATCCCCTCGAAGTCCTAGGTGAACCGGACGGCGAGGTGATGCCCAGATATTTCAGAAAGCTTATGAAGCTTTTCGCCTCCGAATTTG
>CAZHVH010000183.1:0-7006 GCA_964535855.1 uncultured bacterium | reverse complement strand
TCACCCAGAAGTTCGAGGAGGAGTTCGCAAGGTGGCACGGGGTGAAGTATGCCCTGGCGCACAACAACGGCACCGCCGCACTTCATGCGGCCATGTTCGGATGCGGTGTCGGAGTTGGCGACGAGATAATCTGTCAGAGCCTCACCTATTGGGCTTCCGCCCTGCCGGCGCTGTCGCTCGGCGCCACCATCGTCTTCGCCGAGGTAGATCCCAACACTTTAACCCTTGACCCCAAGGACGTGGAGAGGAGAATAACCGACAGGACCAAGGCTATAGTCGTAGTCCATTACTGCGGCTACCCCACCGACATGGACCCCATAATGGAGATAGCCGAAAGACACGGCATCAAGGTCATAGAGGACTGCTCCCACGCCCACGGCGGGCTCTACAAGGGAAGGCTGGTCGGCACGATCGGGCACGTGGCCGCCTTTTCGCTCATGTCCGGCAAATCCCTGATCGCAGGGGAAGGGGGGATACTGATCACTGATGACAGGGAGATATACGAGAGGGCGGTTGCGTTCGGGCACTATGAAAGGACACATGAGGTTCTGACCATACCTGAGCTGAAGCGGTTCGCCGGTTTGCCGCTCGGTGGCTACAAATACAGGATGCATCAGATCTCATCGGCTGTTGCGAGGGTGCAACTGAAATATTACAGGGAGAGGATGGAGGAGATACAGAGGGCGATGAACTACTTCTGGGACCTGCTTGAGGGAGTTCCTGGCATAAGGGCACACCGTCCGCCTAAGGACTCGGGAAGCACGATGGGAGGTTGGTATGCGCCGCACGGGCTTTATGTCCCTGAGGAGCTCGGTGGGCTGAGCGTTGAGAAGTTCTGCGAGGCCGTGAGGGCGGAAGGTGTCAGCAGTTGTAATCCGGGAGCAAACTTCCCGTTACATCTGCATCCGATGCTGAACGAGGCTGATGTATACGGTCATGGCAAACCCACAAGGATAGCGAACGCATCAAGGGACGTGAGGCAACCGAAGGGGAGCTTGCCGGTGACGGAGTCTTTGCCCTCTCGCATCTTCAGCATCCCCTGGTTCAAGAGGTTCTATCCGAAGGTCATAGAGGAACACGCCCTTGCGTTCCGCAAGGTCGCCGAGAACGCCGACGAGCTTCTGAAAGACTATTGACGGTCATAAGCGGAGAAAGGAGGTGTCACGATCCGGTTAAACCAAGGGGGGAACGAACATGAAAATAACCTTCCCCGATTGGGGACCCGAAAGGTGGGTGGATTTCCCGCAAAACCCGCTGATAGAACCGCCGAACGGGTATGTGATAGCCGACCCGCAGGTCATCCTCCCCGGAGAGCACGACCGCTACTGGCACATGTTCACCTCCGGAAGAGGCGCGATCTACCGCTTCCGATCCGAAGACGGTGTGAGATGGGAACTTGAGCGAACCATCACATCGTTCGCGAGGTGGGCGGGGCTGGTCTACCTTTACAGGGAGGGCGGTAGATGGCACCTCTTTTACACCAAGGCGGACGAAAACGGCTGCACGGTCATCTGCGCCAGGGAGAGCGACGACCTCGAAAACTGGGGCGATGAGAGGGTAGTTCTGAGGCCGGAGCTTCCGTGGGAGAGGGAGGGAAGGCTGGTCCAGGTCAGAAACCCATGCCTGGTCAAGGTGGGAGACACCTACAGGCTTTATTACTCTGCCGGGACTGTTTGGCTTGACGACTGCGGTTACGAGGAGCCGAAGTATGTGAGTTTCGCCGAGGCGGATGAGATCTACGGACCTTACAGGAAACACGGCGAACCGATAATCGAGCCCGACCCGAAGGTGTCATACAGGAATTTCGGGGCAGGGGCGTTGAAGGTTTTTCGCCGGGAAGGGAGGTTCATCGGGCTTAACAACGGGATCTACAGGGACGAGGATAGTAGAAGCCGTTCGGCGATATGCCTGATGGCATCGGACGACGGGATCAAATGGACGGATGCGCCCTTCAACCCGATCATCCCTCCCACGGATGGCTGGAAGAGGGCGCTTGTGTATCAGCTTGATCTTGTGCTAGACTATCAGGGGAGGACCATCATCTACTACAACGCCAGGGATGGCTGGCGTGAGGGGAAAGAAAGGATAGGGGCATCGGAGCTTATCTGCAATTGAGGAGGTGAAGGCGATGGGCATTAAAGCCGGAGTTTGCACCGTAAACATCACCCCTCCCATAGGTTTCCCGATGGCGGGATACAGCGGGAGGGATAGGGGATGTGAGACGGTTGACGACGAGCTTTTCGCAAAAGCCCTTGTCCTGGACGACGGGGAGACGAAGCTCGCCATCGTCACAACGGACCTCGTCGGAATCCCCCCCGGCTTCGCCGAGGAGATAAAGTCAATCGTCCAGCGGAAAACCAACATCCCGGAGGGGAACGTCATAATCTGCGCATCCCACACCCATTTCGGACCTGCCCTGAGGAGGCTCAACTACCTTCCAGAGGAGGCGCAGGAGGAGTTCCACGAGAGCTACGTCCAGAACGCGGCGAGGCTCATCGCAGGGGCTATCAGGGTCGCCAACGGCTCGATGAGGGATGCTAAGCTCGGCTGGGGGAGAGGAGAGGCGCCGCAGCTGGTTTTCAACAGGAGGACGAGACGTCCCGATGGGAAGGTGGTGATGTCATGGAGACCGCCCAAGCCCGAGGAGGCAAAGGAGCTGACCTTCGGTCCTACCGACCCCGATGTCGGGGTCATCAGGATTGACGATGCAGAGGGCGGGCCGATGGCGACCATCATCAACTTCGCATGCCACCCCGTCTGCGGCGTTGACAGGCTATACGCCATCTCCGCCGATTATCCGGGATACGCCATGAAGGTGGTCGAGAAGGTGAGAGGGGGGATGTGCATGTTCTCCCTCGGATGCGCGGGAAACACCGTCCCGATAGAGCGAGAGGGGGATGCACGCAGATGGATAGGGACAGCCCTCGGCGCCGAGGTTTTAAAGATCCTGGAGGGGATAGAGACCGATTCGGACGTCAGGCTGAAGGTCGTGGGCAGGTCCGTGGAGCTCCCGCTCAAGCTTCTTCCCACGCCGGAGGAGGTTCGGAGGAAGATAAAGGAGACCAAGCGGGCGATGGAAGAAGCGGAGCGAAAGGGAGCTCCATATCCCGAGATAAGCGCCCTTAAGGGGAAGTTGCAGAGAGCAGAGCACACCCTCCTGCTCGCCGAGGAGACCGGCGGGGAGAGGGAGGTTGAGACGGAGATCAAAGCGGTTCGGCTGGGGACTCTCAAGCTCGCATGTCTCCCCGGAGAGGTGTTCGTGGAGATAGGTCTCTCAATCAAGGAGAAGCATAAGGACGCCTTTGTGATCAGCCTCTGCAACGATTCGCTCAATTACGTCCCCATCTCATCCGCATACGACGAGGGGGGATACGAGCCTGAGACGACGATTTTGGACAGAGGAGCAGGTGAGATGCTCCTCAGCGAAATTTTGAAATTGCTCGAGGAGGTGTGAGAAATGTGTGAAAAGGTCTTTCTGGACGAGATGACATGGCGTGAGGCGAAAGATGCTATCGATCGGGGCGCGCCTGTCTTTTTACCGACGGGCCCTGTTGAAGGACACGGACCGCACGTGCCGCTGGGTTGCGATTACTACATCGCAACAGCCTTTTCGGTCGTGATGGCTCAGAAATGCGGAGGGGTCGTGCTTCCGCCCCTGACCTACAACTTCAGCGGCGCGACGAGCACGTTCAAAGGTGCGGTCTCCATTCCCATCGACGTTCAGGTCCAGATGTTGAAGGCGATCATCCGATCGCTCTGGAGGCAGGGGTTCAAGTATATCTTCGTGGTGAGCGTCCACGGCCCCAACGGGATACCGATAGGAAACGCCGTGAGGACGCTGTTCGAGGAGGAGAACATACCGGCAGTTTACCTCAACCCCTGGGGTTTCGTGGACGATGAGAGGCTGAGGGAGAAGATACCGAACTACGACTCTAGCTACAAAGAAGCGATGTTAGCGTATGCAGCTGCGAAGATCTTGGGCAAGGAGGATGCGATACCCGATCTGAACGCTCTAAAGGATGAAAATGTGCCCGAGGGATGTGAACTTCCGGAAGCCTTGCGCAAGGTTCAGCGATATGGGATGGTCGGGTATCACTTCACCCACGAGCTGCAGCATATACCGGTGCGATCGGGGATAAACGTCGAGCTCGGAGTTCAAGTTCTCGATGAAGTTGCCGAGAAGATGCTTCCCGTGGTGGATGGGCTTAAAAAGTATGTGGAGTGGCTTGAGAGAAACCCCCGTCGGTTTATCGAGTGAGAGAGGAGGATAAGATGTCTGAAAAGCGCATACTTGTTTTAACCGATCTCCCGGGAAGCGGCCTCTGCAGGAACCTGGAAGTGCTCTACCCGGGGCAGGTCACGGTCAGGGATTTTACGTCCGAGGAGGTCGAACTTACGGGGTTCGACTTCGTCATCACCCAGGTCGTCAAAGGGGAAAATGTCGATAAGCTGAACTTTGACGCTCTCCGCAATTTCGCAAGGGAAGGCGGACAGGGCATATGTTGCCTCTACGAATACGCCCACCACAACGACCTCTACTTCAGCAAGACCTACGTCGAAGGCCCTGAACGGCCTATGATCCGCATCAGGAGCGCGAACGACATCACCAAGGGGTTTTCACCAGGCGATCTTCTCCCTTGGCACGGACAGGTCTCTCACGGAATAGAGAACTCCCTGAATCAGTTCTGGCAGAGACAGATACTGAACCTGAAGGAGAAAGAAAACCTCAGGGTCATCGCCACATCGACCGTAAACGGCGGGGCAGTGATAATCGAGGAGAAAGTCGGAAACGGCCGAATCATCGCCATCGACCTCCTTTCGCTCCCTGAGCCTTTCTTCGACTCGATAGGCTCCACGAACAAATACCTCTTCATCGGAAACGTAATCGGAGGATCGGTTCAATACGGGAGGTATTTCCCAAAAAAGCTGAACTACGAGGAGTTCATGAGGGAGATGAAGCGTATGACCGAGAAGATCCCATCGGTTCGCCTCATTGAGGAGGGGAAAGCGAGCGACGGAAATCCCATTTTGAGCCTGAACATAGGGGAGGAAGGTCAACCGTCGTTCCTATTTACAGGCTGCATACATGGGTGGGAGTGGGAGGCGCCTTACGGTCTTTTGAGATTGGCGGAGCTTCTCGGAAGCGACCTCTCCCTCGAGGAGATTCCCCCTGAGGGGTATTTCGTCAAGATCATCCCCATCCTCAACCCGTACGGCTATGAGAGGAACATGAGACAGAACGCAAACGGGGTTGATCTCAATAGGAACTTCGATTGCAGATGGAAGGAGTATGAGAGTTGGGAGGACGCATCCGTCCCATGGGATTTCGACTACAAGGGACCGAGCCCTGCATCTGAGCCCGAGACAAAGATAATCCAAGGGATATTCGAACGCCACCGTTTCATTGCAACCGTTGATTTCCACACCGCTCATTTTGCATGGGAGGTGGCTTTCCCATGTGATGAAGCCCTGGTGAAGGAGATCCATGAGGAGGTGAAGCGCAGGCTCAAAAACCGCTTCATCTGCCATCAGCACGGGACATCGGCCAGGGAATACATCCAGGTAAACCTCGACAGGGTTATAGAGCTAAAGAACCCTGTTCCTCATCTCGTGTGTTATTCAGCCTTCCGTGAGACCAGGGCCCCGATACTGGTCGAGCTCTCCGGGAACCGCTCCGATGTCCACGGGCTTGTGATGAACACGGAGATAGTCGTTCAGGTATGCATAGCTGTCATAAGCGTCTCTTTGGGTTTTCAGGAAGGTGGTATGTGATGGTTATAGATTGTCATGCGCACCTCACACACCGAAGCAAGCCCACATGGGCGGAAGATGACAGGAGGTTGATCGAAGCTGCTGATAAACTGGGCATAGATAAACTTTGCTGTTCCATACTCCCTCCCAAACGCCCTTCAACCCCTGAAAGCTTCCGGAAGTGTAACAGGTGGGTGGCCGAAGCTATGAAACGGTTCCCCGAAAGAATCCTGGGTTACTGTTACGTCAACCCCGGCTATCAAAGGGAAGCGCTGGAGGAGATCAAAAGGTGCGTTCAGGATTTAGGGTTTATCGGGATAAAGCTTTACAACGAGTATCGTTGTAACGAGCCGGTTGTCTTCCCGATAGTTGAGCTCGCCATAGAGCTCAAGGTCCCGATCCTTCAACATGCGGGTCACGCCCATTACTTCGTAAAAGAACAGCCCAGGCTTTCTGATGCGGGGATGTTGGCGGAGTTGGCTAAAAGATATCCTGAGGCGATCCTGATATGCGCCCATGTATGCGGGGGAGGGGATTGGGGGTGGACGATAAAAGCCTTGCGTGATGCCCCGAACGTGTATCTGGACACAAGCGGGAGCGTGACGGACGAAGGTGTGATCGAGATGGCAGTTCAGACCT
Organism: uncultured bacterium; assembly: GCA_964535855.1. GTDB lineage: Bacteria > Poribacteria > WGA-4E > B28-G17 > B28-G17 > JAGGXZ01. Next base: position 616 of record CAZHVH010000183.1, on the reverse strand, counting down.
TGGGAGCGGAAAGGTTGCTTTTCGGCTGCGACATGTCGATGACGGCGAGCATGGGAAGGATCATAAGCGCCCAGATCCCCGAGGAAGCTAAGAGGATGATATTGGGTGAGAACATGGCGAGGCTGTTGAGTGGGAGGTGATAGGGTGCTGATAGACGTCAATGCATATCTCGGGCATTTCGCGTTCAGGAGGCTGAGGCATAATACGGCTGAAGGTCTGCTCAAGCTGATGGACAGACACGGGATAGATAAGGCCATCGTCTCCAGCGCAAGCGCCATCACATACCGCAATCCCCAATCGGGCAACGAGGAGTTGATGGAGGAGGTGAGGGGGCACGAGGACAGGTTGATCCCCTTCGCTGTCATAAACCCCTCTTATGCCGGGTGGGAGGACGACCTCAGGATATGCCACGATGAATTTGGTATGAAAGGGCTGCGGCTCTATCCCAAATGGCATAACTACGACCTTTCAGACCCTCACTGCATGGAACTAATAAACCGAGCGACCGAGATGGGGATGATAATCTCAATACCGATAAGGGTGGAGGATTACCGCCAGCGGAGCTGGCTCGTCGATGTGCCGGATCTGTCTCTGGATGATCTAGCGGGACTGATGA
>CAZHVH010000182.1:5548-7012 GCA_964535855.1 uncultured bacterium | reverse complement strand
ATCACATGACCTTCTTCATCTAATTCCAGCACCTCATCTAAGCTCAGAAGCACGGTTTCGATTCTATCCCCACATCTCCGCGTGCATGCCACATGGTTGACCTTACCTCTGTAGAGCGCCTCAACCGCCTTCCTGCCCAGTGCGATGGCGCAGTCCCTGTCAAGCTCAATCGGTGGGCCGCATCTCTGAAGATATGAGGGGATGACGTGATTGAAATTCGAAGTGCCGAGCTGTTTCGCCAGATCACCCTTCAACCTCTTGGCTATCACCTCGGAACATCCTCCGGGTTTGGCGTGTCCGAAGGCATCCATATAGTCCGGGCTTGAGGTTATAAGGTTCCCCTCCTCATCCTTCAAACCCTCGGCGACAACTATGATCAGGTGTCTCTGCTCCTTAAACCTGCGAGTGACCAGATCCTTGAGCCTCTCATAGTTCAACCCATGTTCCGGTATGATCGTGATATCGGCGTCGCCGTACGCCCCTGAAAGGGCCAGCCATCCCATATCCCTGCCCATCGCCTCGACGACCATTATCCTCTCATGGGAGTAGGCAGTCGTATGTAGATCGCGAACGAAGGATGAAAACCTGGCCGCCGCTGAGGGGAAACCGGGGCAGAAGTAGTTGATTATTTCTTCATAATCCACCCTCTCGCCCTCTGGGGCATTACGGCCTACATCGTTGTCTATCGTTTTGGTCACAAATGCGGTGGTGAACTCCTGGGAGAGGGCAGCGCCGACGGTAAGCGTGTCGTCGCCGCCTATGGGGATCAGCCCGTCAACGCCGATCTTCTTCAGGTTTTCGACCGCCCGTTCGATCCCTCCCTCCACCTTTCGCAGATCTGTTCTGGAGGTCTTGATCAGCGTTCCCCCTCTGTTCTCGTCTATCATATCCGGTTTAAGCGCCACATATCTTCCCTCAAGCACCCCTTTCCATCCTTCGACGAATCCGAGGATCTCAAGCCCGTACTCCTCGGCCTGGAGGGCGATCCCCTTCAGGGTGGCGTTAAGGGCGCTTGTGTCTCCACCTCCTGTCAGGACACCTATTCTCTTCAACTAGACACCTCCCATTTTCTATTCTATCTCAGCCATAGGGATATCAGGCGATCGAGGGTTCGGATAAACCTTCAATTCCCTCGGCTCCAGGATAAGGTCTAACTCCTCCATCACAATAGCTCCGAGAAGCCCATACTCCTTTCCCGGCTCCACGATGGCGTCAAATACGCCTTTTCGATCACAAATCTTCACCTCGACGCCGTAAACCACATCTCTGGTCTCCGTTCTTTCATCGGCATACTTGACCTGTTGTTTTCTGATAATGGGAAATTTCAGCTCCTCCTGAAGCCATCCAGGGATGACCAGCATAGTTGCGCCGCTGTCCACCTTAACCCTCAGTTCCACCTCTTCGGAGCCCGCTACTATGTTCCTGACCTTCACGATCGCAAAGGTCGTCCCCATGAAAACCTCC
>CAZHVH010000182.1:0-5448 GCA_964535855.1 uncultured bacterium | reverse complement strand
CTCATCAGATACTCGTGTATGGCGGCCGCGGCCCGTCTTCCGGCGCCCATGGCGAGGATCACGGTGGCCGCTCCGGTGACTATATCCCCACCGGCATAGACCCCCTCCTTGGAGGTGGCTCCCGTCTCAGGATCGACGACGATATAGCCCCGTTCGTTGAACTCCAGGTCGGGCGTGGTCATCCGGATGAGCGGCTGAGCTGAGGTGCCTATGGCGATCACAGCCATATCGACGTCCATGACAAATTCAGAACCCTCGATCGGGATAGGACGTCGCCTCCCGCTTTCATCCGGCTCGCCAAGCTCCATCCTGATGCATTCCATCCCTTTAAGCCATCCGTTTTCATCGCCTATAAAGCGGATCGGATTGACGAGGAACTTGAATTTCACGCCCTCCTCCTCGCCATGCCGTATCTCCTCCTCACGTGCGGGCATTTCGGCTCTGGATCGGCGGTAGACGATGGAGACCTCCTCTGCGCCGAGCCTTAGGGCGGTTCTGGCTGCGTCCATCGCGACGTTTCCCCCTCCGATCACCGCCACCTTATTCCCCACATATATCGGCGTGTCATATTCGGGGAACCTGTACGCCCGCATCAGATTCACCCTCGTGAGGAACTCGTTGGCGGTTAAAACCCCGTTAAGGTTTTCGCCGGGGATACCGAGGAAGTTCGGCGTTCCGGCTCCCACACCTAAGAAAACGGCGTCGTATCCCATCTCAAACAGCTCATCTATCGTATAGAGCTTCCCTATGGGGGCGTCGGTGATTATCTCAACGCCGAGGGCACGCACGTAATCTATCTCGACTTTGAGGATGGATTTAGGGAGTCGGAATTCGGGGATACCGTAGATCAGCACGCCGCCCGGCTCATGCAGCGCCTCAAATATGGTGACCTTATGTCCCCTTTTGGCCAGTTCCCCCGCCGCTGTTATCCCCGCGGGGCCAGAGCCGACCACGGCCACCTTCATCCCTGTGGGCGGAGGAAGATCGGGGATCTCTATGGCGTTGTGCTCCCTCTCATAATCGGCAACAAACCGCTCCAGATTCCCAATCGCCACCGATCTGCCCCTCTTGGCCAGCACGCAGGTTTTTTCGCACTGATCCTCCTGGGGGCAGACCCTGCCGCATACGGCGGGCAGAGAGTTGGTCTCCTTGATTTTCCTGGCGGCCTCGATGAACTTGCCCTCTCTGATGAGCTTGATGAAAGCCGGTATGTCCACTTCGACGGGACATCCCTTGATGCACATGGGAACCTTGCACTGGAGACATCTTTCGGCCTCAAGCATGGCCGTTTTCTCGTCGTATCCCAGGGGGACCTCGTTGAAGTTTTTAATCCTCTCCTCAGGCGGTTGCTCCCTCATCGGCTGACGGGGTATGTTAAGTCTTTCTCTGGTGGTCATCGCTTACCCTCCCCGCATTTGCCCTGTTTGTCCTTCAGGTACTCCTCATACGCTTTCCTCTCCTGCTCGACGAACATCCTCTGGCGTTTCATAAGCTCATCGAAATCGACGAGGTGTCCGTCAAATTCCGGGCCGTCAACGCAGGCGAATTTGATCTCGTCACCCACCCTCACCCTGCACATTCCGCACATTCCCGTTCCATCGACCATGATCGGGTTGAGGCTGACGATGGTCTTTATGCCGTAGGGCCTAGTGAGATCTGAGACGGCCTTCATCATAATGGCCGGTCCGACGGCGAGGACCATATCTATGTGTACCTTCTCCTCATCTATCATCTTTTTCAGCCTATCGGTGACGAAGCCATGGAAGCCGTAGCTGCCGTCGTCGGTGGTCAGCTCCAGTCTGTCGCTAATGGCTTCCATCTCCTTCGTCATGATGAGCAGATCTTTGGTCCTTGCGCCGACGATGCTGATGAGGTGGTTTCCCGCCTCCTTAAGAGCCCTTGCGATCGGATATGCGGCCGCCGTTCCCACGCCGCCGGCGACGCAGACCGCCGTGCCATAGTTCTCTATGTGTGTGGGTGAGCCGAGCGGGCCGACGAAATCGGCCAATCTCTCGCCCACCTCCATATCTGAAAGCATCGCCGTGGTCTTACCCATCACCTGGAAGACCAAGAGCACGCTTCCCTGCTCCGGATCGGAGTCGACGATGGTCAGCGGTATTCTCTCGCCTCTCTCATATACCCTAAGGATGACGAACTGTCCCGCCCTACGTTTTTGGGCTATGGCGGGCGCGTAGATATCCATCCGGTAGATCTTCGGAGCGATCTCCTCTTTGGTCAATATCTCGAAAAGCTCCGGCATCTGCCTCCTCCTGAGCGATTAAAATCAGGATCTAGGATCAAGGGCTTCACCTGGATCTCCCCTTGACCCTCGACTGTTAAACGTTGAACCTTATATGCAGGACATCCCCGTCCTGGACGATGTACTCCTTACCTTCGATCCTGAGTTTGCCCTCCTCCCGCGCTTTGGTGAACGAACCGCACTCCAGCAGTTCCCTCCAGTTTATCACCTCCGCCCTGATGAATCCCCTCTCCATATCGGAATGGATCATCCCTGCAGCACGATGAGCTGTAATGCCTTTCGGAGCGGTCCATGCCCGCGTCTCTTTATCACCTCCGGTGAAGAAGGTTATGAGATCCATCAGTTCGTATGAAGCCCTCACCATCCTCTGGAGGGCTGAGCCTTCGAGCCCCATCTCCTTGAGGAACTCCTCAGCGTCCTCCTCCAACTGCGAGATCTCCATCTCCAGCTCGGCGCACAGGGCGATGGCGGCTCTGCCCGGCCGCTCGGAAAACCGGCGTATCGAGTCGAGCAGTTCCTCCGCTTCCTCCATCTGATCCTCGCCGACGTTCAGCAGGATAAGCATCGGCTTTCTCGTCAGAAACTGGAAGCCTCTGATCGCCCTCTCCTCCTCCGGCGATAGCTCTATCTCCCTCAGCGCCTCGCCCGATTCAAGCGATCGCTGACATCTCTCCAACAGATCCCGCTCGTGTTCCAGATCGGGGTCCCGCTTTACCCTCAGTTCCTTGGCAAGCGAGGAGAGCCTGTTCTCCACCACCTGCAGGTCGGCAAAGGTCAGCTCCAGATCGACGATCTCAATATCCCTCCCTGGATCGATTGATCCCTCAACGTGTGGCACGGATTCATCCTTGAAGGCCCTGACCACATGCACGATCCCATCGACGTTCCTCAGAGAGGCCAGCAAAGATCTATCAAGTTCGCCGCTTCTGACCGATCCCTCCTTTATCCCGACGAAATCCAGGTATTCTATCGTGATGGGTGTGATCTTTCCGGATCGGAAGACCCTCTCGCCAAGGAGATAGAGTCTATCATCCGGAACTTTAACGGCGGCTATGTTCGCCGTTCTTTTGGCCGAGTAGAGCCCAGTCTCGGCCTCAGCCCCTGTTAGGGCGTTAAACAGGGTGGTCTTGCCGACATACGGCAATCCGATAATTCCGATCTGCATCTTTCTCCTCTCAGGGGAGTTCGCAAAAAGGATATCACTTGATCGGGGATGTGTCAAGCCCGCCTCCGTCAAGTTCGTCGTGCACCCTGATTGCAATTTTTGGATTGAATAATTCAGGAGAATGTGTATAATTTATATAGCCTGAAGTTCACCGAATAATTTCAAGGAGGAGGAACATGGTAAGGAAGATCTTCCCGATCCTCGCCCTTGCGGCTCTTCTCACCTTCCTTGCGGGATGCGGAGGAGAGGAGACACCGACCGGCGGAGGAGGCGGCGGAGTTACACAGGAGAAATTCGACACGCTCTACAGCCTCTTCTTCGTCGATAACAGTGAGGGATGGGCTGTTGGTGAGAACAGCGCCATAGTCCACACTCTCGACGGCGGCCAGACCTGGGAATCCCAGACCGAGAACGTCAAATGGCTTGCCGAGGGCGATAACAAGTACATACTCTGGTGCGTCAAGTTCACGGACCCTCAGACCGGATGGATCGTAGGCGGAAGCGCAGATGGGAAGAAAGGCGTGCTTCTTAAAACTACGGATGGCGGTAACACCTGGACGGAGATGGAGCTCCCATCGGAGGGACAGGGAACGGTGCTTCGATCGATCACCCTACACTCTGATCCCAGCGCGGGCAAGGCAGCCTGGATCGTCGGACTTGGCGGCCTAGTTCTGTACAGCGACGATGGCGGAAACACATGGGTGAAACAGGATAGCACCGTCACCAAAGATCTCTACTCCGTCTCATCGATCGGATATTACAAGCAGGGATGGAAGGTCTGGGCGGTAGGTCAAGATGGAACTATAATCTATACCAGCGATGGAATCACGTGGGAGGAACAGAAGAGCGGGATACCGACCTCTCTCCAGAAGGTTTTCTTCACCAACACCTCGCAGACCGAGAAGCAGTTCAGGGGATGGGCGGTCGGCGTCAACGGTGTGGTTCGCACCACCTCCGATTTCGGCCAAAAGTGGATCCCACAGGTTGCCGCCGAGCCCGGAGAGCATCTGAGGAGCGTCTTCTTCGTCGAGAAGACGCAGATCGGATGGATAGTCGGCGACGGGGGCCTCGTCAGATATACGAATAACGGCGGCAAAGATTGGCGGCCGAGAGCCTCCGGAGTCTTCAAAACCCTCTATGACGTCTATTTCGTAAACACGAGCGAGGGATGGGCTGTCGGCAAGGACGGAGTCATCATCCACACCAACGATAGCGGCAGCCATTGGGATATCCTCAGAGGAAGTGCCTTCTGAAATCCAAGAGAGGTGATCATCCCTGAGACTTGAGAAGTTTCTCGCCCTTTGCGGCGTGGCTTCAAGAAGAAGGGCTAAGGAACTCATTTCTCAGGGACGTATCGCCGTAAACGGGCAGATCGTCTTAATCCCCGGAACGCATATAGATCCGGAAGAGGATATCGTTACCTTCGACGGCGTTCGGGTAAGGATGACCGGCAGGAGGATATATCTGATGCTCAACAAACCTGCCGGTTACCTTACCACCGCCAAAAGACAGGACGGTAGGCCTATAGTTATGGATCTGATCCATGACATAGATGAGCGGATATATCCGGTAGGGAGACTTGATTTCGATACAGAGGGGCTGTTACTTTTGACGAATGATGGCGATTTCGCTTATAAGCTCACCCATCCGAAGTTTAAGGTGGAGAAGGTTTATCTGGCTTTGGTCTCAGGTGTACCGTGTGAGAAGAAGCTTGATGAGCTTCGAAGGGGCGTGCATACGAGATATTTCAAGGCTGCCCCGGCTAAGGTCGATCTTATAAAGATTAAAGGGGGGGATGCCCTCCTGCGGATAACCATCCATGAGGGGCGTAAGAGGCAGGTCAAACACATGTGCGCTGCCATCGGTCACAAGGTGATAAAGCTCAAAAGGATTCAAATCGGACCCCTTAAATTGGGGAGCCTACCTGAGGGGAGATATAGATTCCTGAGGGAGGAGGAGGTTAAATCGATCCTGGATTCAATCAAATTATCCGATGAAGGGAGCTGAAGATGAAGAAGATAGT